>JAFRCB010000007.1 GCA_017404585.1 Lachnospiraceae bacterium | reverse complement strand
TGACCTTATACTTCTTTTTCTTGACCTTCTTTGGAATCTTCGATCCATCGGCGTATTTACTGCCAGTGATTTTGACCGTGGATCCCTTTTTGATGGTCTTCTTTTTTGCTTTCGCTTTTGCTTTCTTGATCCGCTCTTTATTCGCGGCCTTTGTCATTTTTTCTGCAGATGTCGGACCGACCTTCTTGGCATCAATTCCGAGCCAGCTCGTGGTCTTCTTGTCATATTCCTTAAACTCGAAGGTGAGCTTCGCAGACAGGATCCTGCCGAGGTCGTCGGTTTTCACTTCGCTGACGCTGACTTTGCGGAGCTGCAGCTTTGGCCCAAGTTTCTTATTGTTCAGATAAAAATAATCGACAGCCGTGACGAGATCCTTCCAATCGTCGATTTCTTCCCGGACATCGATTCCTGCAGCTGCAACGAGCACGGTCGTGAATGTAAGCGGGAAGAGCTCGGTGCCTCGCAGATTAGTAAGGCTCTGATCTTCCAGCGCCTGATTGTCATCCGCCTTCTGCGTGTAGCTGAATGAGATATCATCTGGCTTAAGCACCTTCGATGAGCTTACGGTCCACTTTTTGTTTCCCCATTTCGCTATTGTTGCCATGCTCTTCCTCCTTATGTCGGATCACCCGTATTGCTCGATCCAGATTCGACTCCGCTGTGTTTATGCTTCGCAAGCCTCACGCCGGAATCTATAATCTTATCGGATTTGAGCTCCGGAAGATATTCACCCCAGTCGCCATCGGCACGACCAAGAAGAAGACCGGTGCCGTCATCAAACTCGACGTACACGACCTCCGTGTCCTTCTTAAGCTTTCCGGAGTCGCCTCTTAGATGCCAGGGGATCACGATCTTGCGCGTGACACGCGAATCTCTGCCGAGCGGTTGTACGCTCGCCATATTGCCATCAATCACGGCAATCTTCCCTTTGTTTACGATTCCCATATCAATAGCCCTCCAGAATGTGCCGGAAGTATATGGTCGACGAGTTCATGATGTAATCGTTCCGGATCCTATAAACAAACACCGGACCATTCCATGCGTTTGCTTTTACCGTAGTGAGATCAAGCATGCTCGCGGCAGAGACGCTTCCTTGCAGATCCTTTACAAACGCTCCCGTCCTTGCGTACTTGTTCGCGTTCCTTAAAAGTCCCTTGGCAAATCGCGCCGCCTCAGCGTCGCTCGTTATCCGGATGCCGTGAGGCCTCAAGACAGCCGTACTGTCGTCAGGCCCATCAAAAGACCCGGCAAAACTGTCTGACAGGATCTCACAGGATCCATATACTTCCGCAGTGTTGTCGTTATATGAAAAATGACCGTCTTCTCCGACTTCGATCTCGCACTGATTCTCAGTCAATTCCATAGCCGCCTCATCGTAGACGATTAGCTTGCCATCACAGACGATCATCTCGCAGCCTTCCAGCGTACAGAGCCGCGAATAGAATCCCAAATCTGTCTCATTCTCCCGGACGAGATACGGATAGACTTGGTCCTCCACTTCATAGCTTTCAAAAGTTAGCCCATACTGGTCGGCAATCTCCTCGCCGAGTTGTAAGAGTCTGACACCTTCCCAGCTGCAGCTGCACTTGGTTGTCGCGTCAATTGGGATAGACAGCGCCCGGATCGTGTACAGCCCGTTCTCTGCTTTTGCCGAGTGGACGTACATGATCCCGGTGTCTGTCTCCTCGTCTGATACTTCAACCTCATCACCTTTTGATGGCGACCAATCGCTCCAGATGCCATCCGAATCCAGGAATCTGAGGACAAGACTGTCGGCTTGCTTTTCAGCAAATGCCTCATGGACGCATTGATTCAGATAGATATCATCGAAGATATCCGTGCCGTTGTAGATTATGTTCATGACTCTTCCTCTTCATCGTCTTCGTCATCGCCTTCATCCTCTTCAACTTCATCTTCATCGACATTCTGCCGCTTCCATGGCGGCAGCGTGTCAGGCGTGTTCATGCCTTCGATTTCAGGAAGCTTCAGCTCCACATTCGCCGGGAAGATAAGGACATCAGAATAGTCAGGATTGAAGTCGATGATATAGTGGGACAGCTTCTCGTCCCCGTACATATACAGAGCGAGATCGTCAAACGTATCACCCTCAACTGTTGTGTATTCGTAATACGCGCTAACTCTACTCATAGCAGGCCACCTCCCTCAGGTGAATGAACTCATCCAGCCAGTCAAAGAACTCGGCTTCATGCGCTCTGAGTTTATCCATGATGTCATCCTCGTCACCCTTGCCGTTGATATTGAGCGTCGGGCTCCAGCTGAACCCTGTGAAGTCATAGATGATCGTCGTGCCACCGGCTCCTGAGAGACCGCCAAGACTGAAGTCATCCATCGTGACCAGCTTGCTCGCTTGAGTCACGAGCGTGGTCTCCGGAGATCCTCCAGTAGTGCTCACAGCGTCGAATACCTCCAGCATGATCTGTTTCATCTTCTTCCAGAGCTCAGCAAGTGGAAGGACCGCTTCTTTTCCGGCTTCGCCGCCAGCCTGAAGCTGATTACCGATCGCGCCGAATATAGTCGGCTGATTCAGAATCGCGCCTTTCTTATACCAGCTGATTCCGAACTTAGGAACCGAAGGCGGATCCAGGCTAAACTTGCCCTTGATGGTGACATGTGGAAGCTTAAGATGCGGAAGGCTCCAGCTGAATCTCATCGCGCTCTTGATTCCGCTAATCGCGTTCCTCACGGCATTTCTCGCAGCATCGATTTTGCTCTTGATGCTGCTGTAAATGCTGCTAAAAGTGCCAGCCACTTTGCCGAGGACTCCGGATCCGATGCTTGCGATCGTGGTCTTGATCGTGTTGAACGCATTCCTCACGGCATTCTTCGCACTTTCGAGTTTCTTGCTGATTGTGCTGGTTATAGACGCCCACACTTTAGCCGTCGCACTCTTGATGGCATTCCACGCTCCGGATGCGATATTCTTGAATACATTGAACGCCGCCCTGATAAGGGCCGTATCAAGCTCCAAGAATCCATTAAGCACTTCCGTGATACCTTGCCACATAAGCGACCAGTCACCCGTGAAAATCCCAGAGAAGACGTCAAACAGACCCGTCAGAATGTCAAGCGCGGCCGACAGTACGTTTGCGACCGTAGTAAATGCGATCTCAAACACCGGTGCCAGGACGCTGCAAAGCCCATCCCACGCAGCCTTCATCATGCTCGTCACATCCTCGAAGTCGAACCCGAGAGCATTCACGCGCTCAAGGATTCCCTCCATGAATGAATCAAATTTCTCCTTGATGCCATTCCAAATTGCGATGATATTGTTCCGGAATTCCTCGTTTGTCCTCCACAAGTGCATGAACGCCAGAGCGAGTCCGGCGACCACAGCTATGACAGCGACGACCGGAGCGCTTATACCTCCGAGCACCGCCATAAGCCCCATGACGCCCTTCTGGATCATACTGATCTTCGCCACGATCGCGCCCCACTTGGCAGCCACGACAACCCCGGCTATCGCACTTAGGACGATTCCAAGCTCCGGAAGATGATTCAGGAGCCATGTCGCCGCAGGAATCACATCGTTTGTGACGAACTGAGTTATGGATCTCAGAGCCGGCTCGGCCTTGTCGTAGATCTTCAGCTGGAACTCCTCCCATGCCGAATTCAGGTTGGCCATGTCGCCCCTGAGGTTATCGTTCATGGTTTCCGCCATGTCCTCAGCGGCGCCTTCGCATCCTCGCAGCGCTTCTTCATATCCAGCGATGTCGCCGATGCCTTCATTGAGCAATAGGTTGAGGCCCTTAGTGCTGTCTGCTGTGAATGTAGATTTAAGTGCTGCTGCTCGTTCAGCTGAGCCCATACCATCCACGGCGCTTTCCACATCCATAAGAATGTCCGTTAAGTCTCTGTAATTGCCTTC
>JAFRCB010000078.1 GCA_017404585.1 Lachnospiraceae bacterium | reverse complement strand
GAGAAAATTCCCGCATTTTCTTTCACACCCGCATTGTAGATGACCGCCAGTGCTCCGTCAAAGGCATGGGCGTGGTAGGGTGGAGTCATGAGGACCGCGCCATACGCAGTGTTCAGCCGATCCCATACCTGCTCCATCGCAAGCCCTGCCTGCTGCCCGTCTGCCAGGCCGCTGATGACCGCCCAGCTCTGGGGATTGAGCCAGAGATTGGCCTCCGGCGACGTACGCTCCCCGATAGTCTCGCCCTTCTCTGTGAAGCCGCGGATAAAGCGGTCCTTGTTCCAGCAGAGCTCCGTCAGTCTTTCGCGCAGCGCTGCCTGTTCATACTCCAGCTGCTTAAGATACTCTTTATCCGACTGTTCCTCTGCAAATGCCCGCAGGACAGTATAGGCGTAATAGTACTGGAATGCCACAAAGGAGGACTCCCCGTTCGCTCCAAGCCGCAGGCAGTCGTTCCAGTCGGCATAGAGGCCCGCCGGCATTCCGTGTGGCCCGAGGTGGTCCTTTGAAAAGTCAAGTGCGCGCTTCAGGTGCTCGTAGACCGTTCCCTCGTCCCGGTTGGCAAAGGGAATAACTTCATTAAGGAAACCTGTGTCTCCCGTCTCGGCGATGTACTTGTAAACAGCAGGGAACAACCAGAGCGCATCGTCAGCCCGATAGGCAGGATGCCCTGTCGACTTGCGGTAGCTCTCGTCCTCCGGCGTATCCTCATGACCTGCATTGTGGTCGAACTTCACCAGCGGAAGTGCGCCGCCGTGATCCACCTGTGCGGAGAGCATGAAGCGGATCTTATCTTTGGCCTGCTCCGGAGCAAGATGGATCACGCCCTGAATATCCTGTACTGTATCCCGGTAGCCATAGCCGTTGCGCAGACCGCAATAGACGAACGATGCGGCCCGGGACCACGTAAATGTCATGAAGCAGTTATAGGCGTTCCACACATTGATCATGGTATCAAAGGCCGGAGACGGCGTTTTGACATGGAACCGTGAGAACTTTGCCTGCCAGTCACTTCGCAGGACGCTGATCTCCGATGCGCACACTGACTCCGGATCGGCATAACATGCCATGAGGTCTGCGCTCTCCGCCGGTCCTTTTTCACCTAAAAGGAACGCAACAGTCTTCAACTCACCGGGCATGAGACGGACCACCGCCGAGAGCGCACCGCAGCTGTTGCCATTGTAATTCAATGTACCTCCAAGATCTCCGCATGCCACGCCCCGTGGATTGCCGTACCCGCGATAGGATCCGAGGAATGCGGCCTTGTCTCCGCAGAAGGAGGAGACCTCTGCGCCGGTGAGGGCGAAGAAGCGCTCTGTCACGGTCTTGTCATCCACATCTTCGTCATTTGCAAGGACATCCAGGTTCCCGTGAATCTGCTGGCGGATCCGTCCGTCATCGTAAATCGTCCTGGTGACGAACTGAGAATACTGCAGATTGATTTGGTCCTGCTCATAGTTGCCGTTGCTTGTAAACTCGGCGTAGCCCGTCAGTGTGAGCTCCCTCGTCTCTTCTGATTGGTTCTCCACCCTGAGGCGCCACACCTCATGGGTACATCCGAGCGGCACATAGTAAGTCGCCTCTGCACAGATGCCGCGGTACCGGCTGCATATGGTGGTATAGCCGGTCCCATGCCGGCATTCACTGTGATACTCACTCAGATCCTTGCCGACAGGCTGCCACGAAGCCGACCAGTAATCGCCATCCCGATTATCGCGTATGTAAAGATATCTGCCCGGCTGATCGAACTGATTGAACACATAGCGCAGGATGCGCCCCTCTGCACCCGATTTCACAAAACTGTAGCCGCCGGCGTTATTGGAGATCAGCGCCCCGTACTCGGGAGACCCCAAATAGTTCGCCCAGGGCGCGGGTGTGTCCGGTCTCGTAATGACATACTCCAGGTTTTTGTCGTCAAAATATCCGTATTGCATAGTTTCTCCTTTTACCTGTTCCGTCCTTTTCGGTAACGACAGGCTTCTTGCCTGCAGTATCATACATTTACAACTGGTGAACTTATTATAGCAAATTTTCAGTTCATTAAACATCTCACCGCAGCCAAAGTCATCCGCTATTTGCAACCATTTTGCTTTCTGCCAAATAATGATCCCGCTGTTTTAAGCGGATTCCCACACTCTATCGTTTATTCCAGCTCGATTATCAGCCTGGTACAGGTCATTTTAACCTGTACTTTTGCGCCGTTTTAGCGCATCATATGATACGCTTTTCATCTCATTCACGTAGTGCAAAAGCTGTTGTACCCAAAATGTACCCACAGTTCCAATCTTTTCACCCGACTAAAAATCACGCTTTCTTCTGTTTTCCGGTAAATGTTATTGCATCATTCAGCGTCAGTAAATATAGACAATACTGATTCATACTGATTCCTTCCGCCTTAGAATGCTCTGCAAGGGATCGGTGGAGGCTTTTTGGTATTCTGAGCTTGAACTGCCCTGAATAGTTATCGTGGGCAACCGGCTCATTTATCACAATCCCATCTTCAAGTGCGGCAATGAGCCATTCTTTTTTTGCATCTAAAACGTGGTTTACAGTCTCCTCCAGAGTGCTGCCTACACTTATGCATCCAGGCAGTTCAGGGTATCTCGCTACATACCCTCCCTCTTTGACATCAGGGACAATTTCCAACTTATATGGGAGCCCCATATAATAGTCAATCGTTTTCATTTGCAGACTCCTCCTCGACCACTTTCCTGACCATTTCTACGTAAATCCGTTTAATCGGTTCATGTTTAGGAATTGTTATCGGATGTTTTCCTGGTTTCCGAAATGTACAATGACTGCTCCCGCTTCTGGGCGCATACATTGTATAGCCATAGCTTTACAGTATCTTTCGCAGTTCACTAAACCTCAGATCTTTTGATAATGAGAAGATACGGCTAATCAGTTTATCCCATGTAGACATATGTTACTCCTATATTATATTTGGTGTTATATATGG
>JAFRCB010000077.1 GCA_017404585.1 Lachnospiraceae bacterium | reverse complement strand
GTAACACACAGAGACAAAGATTAAAACTTAGAAATGAAACGATATCGCCTGATATGACAGTTAAGCCGGTGCGCATCTGTCATATCAGGCGGTATTTGCTGTTCCTGACTTTTTCTTTTCTAAGATGCCCTGTTTTGCTATAATAACATTTGTTTAATCGTGATGTGGAAGTGCCGTGAATGCGAGATTTCACGATAACGATGAAACTGATGATCATACGAGTGATATATGGCTAAATGACAGTGGAAAGACTTCGATTGCAGTGCCATGTATAGATGAATTAGAAAAAAAGACTGCGTTTTAGCGCGTGACAGGTGAAATAATCGCTGCATGAACTTTACATATGTGCTCCATGAAGAAAAAGAACCATATATCGAGTTGACCGGCTGCCTTCACGCAGAGCGGGTCCTACGTCTTCCTGCCTATGTAGACGGGGTTCCGGTGCAAATGATCGCCCCGCACGCATTTGTAAGGCTCCCCGATGTGGAAGAGATCATTCTGCCGGGGACGATCCTGGCGGTTGGCGCGTTCGCTTTCTACGGATGCCGGTCTCTCAGGAAGCTTACTATGAGTGATATGATTGACGGATGGGGCTTCGGCGCGATCCGCTTCTGCGATGAGATGAGCGAGCTTGTGATCAGGATGAAGAGGAAGCGGCTGACAGTTCTCCGGGACCTGCTCGGGGATGTGGATTATGCTTTCCGCGTGACCCTGGAGTACGATGATCACACGGAGGGATACTATTTTCCGAGGTATACGAGAGGGTTTGACGAGGATACATTTGCAAGAGCCATCCACACATTTACCGAGGGATCCGGCTGGGCCTTCAGGGAGACCGTACTTCGCGGCGGAATTGACGTGCGTGGGTACGAAAAGCTGTTTGTGAGGGCGACCTACGACGGCATTCAGACCGGAGCGGAGATTGCACTGATGCGGCTCATGCATCCCGAGAGCCTGTCCGCGAGCGCGACAGAGCAGTACAGAAATTACCTGACAGAAAACGCAGGGGAGATCCTTCCTTGGCTGGCTTCGCGGGGCGAGCGGGAGAGATGCATGTTCATGTTGTCGGAAGGACTGGCGGGTCCGGGCGATGTGAGCCGTGCTATTCCGATCGCAGTGGAGCTGCATGACCCCGAACTAGTCGCGACATTAATGGAATACGGGCGGGGGGCTAAGGCTGCAGAGTCCGACACATTTGACCTTGATGACCTGTGAGGAAATGAGATGAAGACACGAATCGCCCTCGAGGAGGCCGGTGAGAAAATTCTGAATGAGACGAGGACAGAGCTCTATCTGTCGATGCACTATATGGGGGCAGCGCTGGACCTTTTAGGATGGAAGATGGATCTTTCGACTTTTACGACGGGGACGGACGGTTCGTTTATCCGCTACAATCCGCAGTATCTGATCCAGACATTTCTGAATGATCCGAAGTCACTCCCGAGGCTCTATCTGCATATGATTATTCACTGCCTTCTGCTGCATCCGTTCAAGGAGGATATTGAGGACAGGCTCACGTGGAATCTGTCCTGCGATTTAGCTGTTGAACATATTATCGATTCCATTGAGAATTGTCCGCCCATATCGCGAACCATCCATGACTTCAGGGTGGAGTGGTACGAGAGGCTGACCGAAGCGGTACATGTTCTGACGGCGGAAAAGATATACCGCTATTTCACCGAGAATCCGCTGGATTTTGACACAGAGGACAGACTGAGAAACGAGTTCCTCATGGATGACCACTCATTCTGGGAAAAACTCGAAGATCAGAAGGACGACGGAGATAAAAAGAATCAGAAGACGTCTCCGGATGAGATAACGAATCCGGACGAGCAGTCTTTGGAGGAGTGGAAGACTAAGGCCGAGCGAATGCTTGCCTATCTCGACTCTTTCGGGAAGGAAATCAGTTCAGAGACCGGAACGCTCCGTCGCATTCTGGCTGTGCAGGCAGGAAAGAAGATCAGCTACAGAGACTACCTGCGCCGCTTTGCGGTAGTGCGAGAGGAAGCCCGGGTCGACCTTGATTCCTTCGATTACGGATTCTATAATTATGGAATGGAGCTGTACGGCAACATGCCGCTGATCGAGGAGAACGAGTACCGCGAGGCAAGGAAGATCGAGGAGCTTGTCATAGTCGTTGACACGTCTGCGTCCTGCCAGGCGGATCTCGTGGAGCGGTTCCTTACGGAGACCGCCGCGGTCCTCGCAGAGCAGGAGACTTTCTTTCACAGGATCAATTTGCACATTATCGAGTGCGACGACAAAGTACAGAAGGATCTCGTCATTCGCGATCCGGATGAGATGAGGAAGTATCTGGATTCATTTGAGGTCCTGGGCGGGTACGGAACGGATTTCCGGCCGGCATTTGCCTATGTCGATGACCTTCAGGCGCGTGGGGAACTTAAGTATCTTCGAGGCCTCATCTACTTTACGGACGGCTACGGCATCTACCCGGAGACTGCCCGAAGTTATGAGACGACGTTCGTCTTCCCGCGGGAAGACATGAGCGAGCGACCGGTGCCGCCGTGGGCTGTCCGTCTCTATCTGGCAAATGACTGAAGTGCAGCCTTGACCCGTCACCGCGCGAGGGTCATCGGTGCAGCTAAGGTCCGGCGACGTGAAAGAATCATAACTTAAACGAACGTAAGGCGG
>JAFRCB010000076.1 GCA_017404585.1 Lachnospiraceae bacterium | reverse complement strand
CACAACGATGAGGTGATTGCATCGGACGTTGCCCTCAATGACGTTGTCATTGTGAGACAGGGGCGTCTGCGTGTTGTCTCTTTCATGAATTATGTCAATGATGAGTATCTCAATTCCTACAACGCGGACGGAATTATTCTGTCTACGGCGACGGGGTCGACGGGCTACAGCCTTTCCTGCGGAGGACCTATCGTCTCGCCGGAATCGAAAGCGATTCTGCTCACACCGATCTCCCCGCACACGCTGATTACCAGAAGGAGTATCCTCATGAGCACTGATAAGAGAACGGGCGTGATCGGGCAGGGCCATGAACCGGGATCGGCAGAAGCAAGCGGATCATTTGACGGCGACGCATACATTACAGTTCACAGCGGCGACCGCATTGTCGTAGAGAAGGCTGATAAGAGTACTAAAATCATAAAATTGAGCGGGGTCAGTTTCCTTGAGATCCTGCGTCAGAAAATGGCAGGTTCGTAATCGTTATGAAAAATGCAAGGCATGAACAGATACTTCAGCTGATCGAGGTCTATGATATCGAGACCCAGGAGGAGCTTGCCGAAAAACTGAATGAAAAGGGATTTACGGTCACTCAGGCCACGGTGTCCAGGGATATAAGACAGCTTCAGCTGAGAAAAGTCACAGGAAACGACGGGAAATCTCATTATACGCTGGGCGGGGACAGCCATGTGGATCTTGGCCGTAAGTATAAGCGCGTGCTGCAGGATGCCTTTGTGTCTGCCGATTACGCGGGAAATATTATTGTCATTCACACTGTATCCGGCATGGCGATGGCAGCTGCGGCAGCTCTCGACAGTCTTGACTGGGGAGATGTCCTCGGCTGTATCGCCGGCGACGACACTATTATGGTGGTCATCAGGGAACCGGACAGCGCATCGGAAATTATCGGGAGAATCCGGGGTATTTCGTCATAACATTGTGTAAGGTGAACAAATGCTTAGAAATCTGCATATTAAAAATCTTGCCCTGATCCGTGAGATCGATATAGATTTCACGGAAGGGCTCAATATTCTGACCGGCGAGACCGGTGCAGGCAAGTCGATCATCATCGACTCTGTAAGTCTTGCCCTCGGCGGCAGGGCTGTGCGGAGCCTCGTGCGGGAAGACGCGGACTACGGTCTTGTGGAATTGCTGTTTGAAGTAGAAGACGAGGAGACTGTTTCATCTCTCAGGGAGATGGATGTCGATCCTGAGGATGGAGTTATTCTGATTTCAAGAAAGATGAAAGGGACACGCAGCATCTTCAGAATCAACGGGGAGACGCGTCCTGTGGGGGATGTGCGGGAGTGCGCGTCGCTCCTCCTTGACATACACGGGCAGAGTGAGCACCAAAAGCTCCTTGGGAGTGAGCACCAGCTTTCACTGCTTGACGCTTACGGCCGGGAGGAAATTGCACAGGCAAGGGCTGCAGTCGCGGCCGAATACAGCGTATACATCGCACTGAAAAAGAGGCTCGAGAGCGAGGAGATGAGTGAGGAGGAGAGGAACCGACAGAAATCATTCCTTGAGTTTGAAGTCAATGAGATATCGTCAGCCAATCTTGTACCCGGTGAGGACGAACAGCTCGAAAAGGCCTACAAGAAGCTGGTTAACTCCAAAAAAATCGTGGAAGCTGTCGGAACAGCCCACGATCTGACCGGCTATGACAGTCAGGACAGCGCGGGGGAAAGCATCGGCCGCGCTATACGCTGTCTCGAAGGGGTATCATCCTACGACAGCGATGTGGAAGAGCTCCTGTCGATGCTCTCGTCTGTTGATGATCTTCTCAATGATTTTAACCGCAGCCTGTCCGATTATCTTGAGGGTCTGGAGTTTGCGGATGAGGCATTTGCCGAAACGGAAGCGAGACTCGACCTCATAAATCACCTGAAGTCCAAATATGGGAGGACCGTGTACGATATCCTGGCAGTCCTTGAGGAGAAAAAAGAACAGCTGACAGCTATTGAAAATTATGAGGAGGAGAGGGAGTCTCTCTGCAGAAAATTCGCCTCCTCCGAGAAGAAACTTGAGGCGGCAAGCGCTGAACTGACCGCCCTCAGAAAAAAGACTGCCGAGGTATTTTCCAAAGGTGTCAGAGAGCAGCTTGCAGATCTCAATTTTGCCAGAGCCGACTTCGAGATCCGCTTCAATGAGCCGGGTAATTATTCTGCGAACGGGTGCGACCGGATCGACTTCATGATCGCCACGAATCCGGGTGAGGAGAGGCGGATACTTAAAAATGTCGTCTCCGGCGGTGAGCTCTCAAGAATCATGCTGGGTATCAAGACCATGTTCGCTGCCGGCGACCGGACGGGAACACTGATCTTCGATGAGGTGGATACCGGTATTTCCGGCAGGACAGCGCAGAAAGTGGCTGAAAAGATGGCTGTTATATCCCGCGGGAGACAGGTCCTCTGCATCACGCATCTGCCTCAGATCGCGGCGATGGCTGATACACACTACGGAATTACCAAAGATGTAACCGGCGGAAGCGCCGTGACATGCATTGAAGTCCTCGATGAAAATGAATCGGAGGAAGAACTTGCGCGACTTCTCGGTGGAGCTGAGATTACGCAAAAT
>JAFRCB010000006.1 GCA_017404585.1 Lachnospiraceae bacterium | reverse complement strand
TGCAGACCGGATTCAACACAGACGCCTGGGCCAGATGCGCCTACAAGATTCTCTGCGACGTCGATGTGAACGAGGTCATGAAACCTGACCTCAAAGTAGACCTTCCGGTCGTAGGCGATGCCAAAGATTTTATTGAGGCTCTGATACGCGGATCCAGAGAGCGCGGAGCTACGCGTGAGAATCCTCTTTTCAAAGGGGATGCGTGGAGAGAGCAGTGTCTTGCATGGAAATACAAGTACCCTGCAGTCACTGAGAAGCATTTTGAGACAGCGGAAGCCGGAAGAAGCAATATTTACGCGTTCTACAGTGTGCTTTCGGATCTTCTTCCGGAAGAACAGATCATCTGCGTCAGCGTCGGCACGAGCCGTGTTGTCGGAAGTCAGATTTTCCGGATCAAGAAAGGCCAGCGATTTATCACGAATCCGAACACTGCGGCTATGGGGTTCGATCTTCCCGCAGTGATCGGGGCTGCAAGAGCGACGGACAGACCGGTCGTTGCTGTGACCGGAGAAGGTTCTCTGATGATGAATCTGCAGGAATTCCAGACACTTAAACACAATAAAATCCCGTTCAAGCTTTTTGTCGTAAATAACGAAGGCTATCATTCCGTTCGCCAGACCCAGCAGGGCTTCTTCAATACGAGTCTTGTGGGCGTGGGAACAGAGAGCGGAGATCTGAGCTTCCCGGATCTTTCCGCACTTGTTCCGGCTTTCGGATTTACTTACACTGAGGTCAGGGACAGCAGCCTTCTCAGAGAAAAAATGAGTGAGTTCCTGTCCTCCGACGGTTCCGGCGTCTGCCAGATCTATGTGACAAAGAAACAGAAAACAGAGCCCAAACTCTCGTCGAGAAAACTCCCTGACGGCAGTATGGTCTCAGCTTCTCTGGAGGATATGTTCCCGTTCCTTGACAGAGAGGAATTTGCGGAAAATATGTTCATTCCGGAATACAAAGGCCCGGAATCATAACAGGAGTATTTATGAAAAAAGCTGTAATCACCGGTTCGACCAGCATGATCGGATCAGCGCTGGTCAGGGAATGTCTGGCCAATGGCGTCCGTGTTTATGCCGTTGTTCGATCCGGGTCACCCAAAATCGCAAGACTGCCGGAACACGAGAATCTCATTCTCGTGGAGGGATCTCTTGAAAATATCGATGCACTTCCGGACGCCATACCTGAAGAGTGCGATACATTTTATCATATCGCATGGGGGCACACAGGTGCCCTTCGGAATGCCAGCTGTGAGCTGCAGGCCGACAATATTCTGTATTCTCTGAAAGCAGTGCGGGCAGCCGAAAAGACAGGCTGCAGACGATTTATCGGCGCCGGCTCACAGGCAGAGTACGGTCCGAAAGATCTGGATGTTATAGGTCCGGATACGAGAACGGAGCCGATCAATCCGTACGGAGCGGCAAAGCTTTCAGCTTGTCTGATGACAAAGATGCTTTGCAGTGAGATCGGAATGGAGTGGATATGGCCGAGAATCTTCAGCACCTACGGAATCAATGATAAGCCCACATCGATGATCTCTGATTCTGTGAGGAAAATGCTGGCGGGAGAGGCGACGCACTTTACGCCCGCCATTCACAGGTGGGACTATCTCTTCAGTCGGGACGCCGGAAGGGCTTTCTATCTGATGGGAGAGAAGGGGGTTCCCGGCTCGATCTACTGTATAGGCAGTGGGGAGAGCAGACCGCTTCGTCTGTTCATCGAGGAGATGGCGGAAGCGTGCGGCGTTCAGCCGGACGGTATAGGCGATATTCCTTACCCGAAAGACAGACCGGTCAGGAATCTGTGTGCTGATATCGAAAATCTTACCCGGGATACAGGGTTCCGCCCGGAAACTTCGTTCCGGGACGGTATCAGGGAAACTGTAGAATTCATGAGGAAACAGCATGGCTAAAAAACTCATATCGGTCGTTGTACCGACATATAATGAAGAAGAAAATGTAAGACCTCTCGCTCAGGCAATCATTGATATCATGGATCGCGAGCTTCCGGAGTACGATTACGAGATCATGTATATCGATAATCACTCGACGGACAGGACCCGGGCGATTCTGCGTGAGATGTGCAGCGAGAACAAAAAAATTAAGGCAATTTTTAATGCCCGCAATTTCGGGCAGATGCGGTCTCCGGTCCATGGATTTAAGCAGGCTTACGGTGACTGTGTCGTGAGACTGAACGCTGATTTCCAGGATCCGCCGGCACTGATTCCAACGCTTGTTCATGAGTGGGAGCAGGGCAACAAGATTGTCATTGCTGTGAAAGATAAGACTGACGAAGGCTTCCTGATGGCATTCATCCGCCGCCAGTATTACAAAATCCTGCGGAAAATCACGGACATCGGTCATATTGAAAATTTTACCGGCTTTGGCCTGTATGACCGGATGTTCGTAGATATTGTCCGCAGTATTCATGACCCGACACCGTATTTCCGCGGCATGGTCGCCGAGTTCGCTTACGACTATAAGATCGTCCCATATGAGCGCCCGCAGCGGAGAGCCGGGAAGAGCAAGAATAATTTCTACAAGCTTTACGATTTCGCGATGATCGGCATTACAGCCTACTCTAAAGTTGTCATGCGCCTTGCCACCTTCATGGGGTTCCTGATCGGTGGTCTGTCGTTCCTCGTGTCCATTATTTATTTTATCCTGAAGCTTGTTCACTGGGACTGGTTCCGGTCGGGAATCGCTCCTCTCGTAATCGGTGTATTTTTCCTGGGAGGTATCGAGCTCTTCTTTATCGGTCTGCTCGGTGAGTACATACTTGCCATTAACTCCCGCGTACTTGACCGACCTCTGGTCGTGGAGGAGGAACGGCTCAACTTTGATGAGCCGAAGGAGGCGCAACTGCATGATTCTGACAAGAGTACGGACGTTCCCGTTACTGATTCCGGGTCGGGAAAAGGCCTGATGACTTCAGACGGAGAGGAATAGTTTGGCAGCGATCGGGCAGAGAACTGTGTATGGGAGTTGTGAGAATTCTGAATTTGAGGAGGGGATGATGAGGGATAAGAACAGAAACGCTGACATGATCATATATGTGCTCCTTGCTGCGCTTATGACTATCGTATGGCATTTTGCGTCCGGGACTGCCTATAACAGAGGGGAAGCGAAGCTTCCGGTGAATTTTAATCTCCTTCTTTACGTTGGGGCTATCCTCGGCGTATGCATTCTTGCTGTTATCTTCTTTCTTGTTTCTGATTTTTTTGCCGGGCGTATCAGTGAGGAGGGCCCCGTATCCCGGTTCTTTAATATTGTACTCATTCCTGCGCTCGTTCTTGCGGCATGCTTCGTATTATTCATGATCTATCAGGTGTACGAAAACGAGAATGCTCTGTTTCCGGGACAGGCTGCAGATTATTCTCTGCGGCAGTTTTTTCCTCACAGCGCTTATTTTGCATTCATACTTGTCCCGGCAATAATGTTCTATATCGGAGCCGGAAAAAATGCAGGGAAGGAAGCGGGCAGGCTTGTCAGATTTGCGGCCGCACTCACGATATCCGCCCTGTCGGCAGTCTACACATGGTGCCCGAACCCGTTTGGCGATAACGGAGGAGGCATTCTGCACATCGACGCATATACGACGACCATCATCAATGCTGCGCGGTCGGTGCCGTACGACTCACACCATATCTGCATTTACGGCCATCACGGAATATTGTATCGTCCGCTTGTCCATCTTCTGGGAAATGATTACCGGGCAGTGCTCTTTTCTATTGCTGCTTTTGCGTTTTTAACGTTCATGGCAGCGTGCTATACGGCCGACGTGCTGATCGAGAGGGATTCGATATACCTTCTTACCGTGGCATGTATATGCGCGACAACGACTCTTCTGACAAGAAGAGGCGTGTACTACCAGATCAATCCCCACAGACTTATGTTCCCTGTATTCGGGACAGCCTGCATCGCATGGGAGTGCAGACACCCTGCGGAGAAGTTTTCGCTTTTCAGACTTTTTTTCAGGATCGTCGTATGTATCCTTGCTTATGTCTGGAATTTTGAGACGGGCTTTTTCACATCTGCTGTATTCGCGTTCGACATATTTCTGAAGGTCCACTATGAAGAATCGTGGATTTCGCTTCGGACTTTGAGAACGATCCTTCTTCTCATCCTCTTTGTCTCCGGAACCTTTGCGGCGGCAGTCGGCGTCGTGAACCTGTACAATGCGGCTTTGGGCGGAGGACCGGTATCATTCCGCCAGTTTGTTTACCCCTTATTTTCCGGAACATATAACGTAAACAACCTCAGAATGCCGATACCGTCTGTAGGGCATCTGTACTACCTTCAGATAATGCTCTTTGGATTTACGATCCTGTCTGTTCTGAGGGGACGAATGACTGCACCTCCGGAGAGAAAAAATATTGACATTCTTTCCGCAGCGGTGGGTTTGTCGGGATTTGCGTCACTCATATATTTCATTAACCGTCCGGCTTACGGAAATATGTCCATCGCCTTCATTCAGATGGCGCTCCTTCTTGGCCGCGGCACGGACTCCTTCATAGACCGGGGAATGCTTTTTTCCGGAGGAATAAAAGCGCACAGGGTCTTCAAGTATGCGCTTGGCGCCGTGATGTTCTTTGCGCTTTTCTGGATTTCCGCAGAGGGTGTCCTCTATGTTGCCAATGGTCTTAACATACGACGGGAGTCAGGGTGGAATACATCTGAGGCAGCTTCGGAAATCAGTTCAATAAGAGATGAAGTGCCCGAGGATACATTTGCTGTCGGCATGGGAATACCGCAGCTCTACTATCAGCTCGGCTGGAATCCGCAGATCTATCCTACGGATTATCCGGATATGAACAAAGAGAACTGGAGGTTCGTCAAGGAGAGGATCATTGAGGAGGACGCTGTATTTACCTCGGATCCGAAGATTGTTCCGGAAGGATATGTTCTCAGGGAGAGTTACTCTATCGGAAGGGTAGAATTCGGCTATTATGAAAAAGTAAAAACGGGATGAGGCAGGTGATTGTGACCGCCACTGAGATAAAACCACTGCATAAAGCGGACATTTGCAAGTATTGTCTGCTTTGTGCAGTGGTTTTTTACGCCTGAGCCCTTTTTATCAGCTTGTTTTTGCTTTCTTTTTGCGCCCGAAGGGCAGGATGAACAGGATGAGCCAGACAGCGAGACCTCCTGCCGAGATAGTCGCAGCCAGCTTCAGATACGGGAGTTGGTAGGTCATTTTGACCTTGCAGGTGCCTTTCGGAAGTTCGACTCCGCACAGACCGCCGTTTATGTTCTGGACCTGAACTTTATCACCGTTTACGGTCGCCGTCCATCCGACTGTATAGGGAATCGGAATGCAGAGCATACCGGATTCTTCCGGATTCTCCACAACAGAGCTGTAGACGTCATTTTCAAATGAGATATCGCTGATGTCTGTCGCCTTGAGGTCCTGAAACTCAAGAGCAGCGTTTATGTCGCTGATCAGGCTGAGATCCCTGAAGGTGACAGAACTGTTGTCGCTTAGATCCACGCGGATATTATTGGCCTGGTCCGGAAGAAGCTTGGTTATGTCAGGCAGGGATGCGCTCATGGGAATGATCTCGTTGTCACAGTCTGCAAGATCGGGGTAGGCAGCGCTCAGTATAAACGTCTGGAGCGTTCCGTCACCGACAGTTCTGGCCGGATCCACTGAAATGTACAGGTACTGGACTTCGAACTCGTCATCAGACAGGGCATCGTTCAGTGACATGATGAAGAACGGATCCTCGCCCACCGCTTTGGCTGTAAATGTACCGTCCTCATTTTTGACGATAGCGCAGTTGTTGATATGACTGATCTTGTCAATGAGGGGCATCGTCTTTCCCAGATGGAGGTCATATTCCCGAAGGGAGACATTGCCGTCTCCGCCGTTGGTCTTGTAATAGGCCTGTGTGAGGACTTTCATCCGCTCGAAAGAACTCAGATCATCAAATGCGGATTTGCGGATCTGATTGTGGTACAGATAGCCGAACGGAAGGGAGTTGTTGTTCACAAATATTTTATTCGTGTCAGTCATTTCTACCTGAGAGAAGAGAGAAGTCTCCATCGAGTCACCGATCCGGTCCTCCCCGTTATCAGTGATCAGATACTTTCCGCTGAGCAGAGTGAAAAGATAGTACTCGTCATAACTGACAATGAAAAAGTTGTCGGACAGCTGATTGACCCGGTGAGCCCTGCTCAGAGTGTGAAGACTTGCAGGGTTGACACTTGAATAGCCGGTCGTGGAATTGAAGCCGTCGACCATGCCTTCATTGGCGTAATTGTACTCTGTGGAAGTATTAATCCGGTAGAGGCTGTTATCCAGTGACTTGATATAGTTGACAGCTTCATATGTTCCGTCATTATAGAGTGAAGTTTCGTATTCTCCGCGGGTGACGTAATCCCGCTCGTACAGAGAAGCTGAATTGGCGGTTACAAGTTCAGCGCATACTGCCAGCACGAGAAGTACTCTGACTCCGTCTCTGATTTTATCGAACATCTGGAGAAAGAGCAGGATAGCATAGAGAGCTATGGAACCTGCAGCGATGATGACTGCCCGTCTCGAGAGGTCAAAATTGAACAGCGGGGCATAGTGATGCAGCCCGTAAAGGATTGCCGCGCATGCCGCGGGAGCGATGATAACAGACAGGGCCAGACGGACTTTCCCGGGGCCTTCCGTGAGAGCACGGACAAAGAAAGCGATCGCGATGACTTCCACAAAGCAGATCATGAAAGAATAGCGCTGCGCTGAAATGTTGAATGTGAGGAGCCAGGCTGCTCCGCGGAAGTAGAGCATAACGGCGCAGACAACAGTGAGCAGCAAGACCGGGATCACACCTTTTTTGCTGAAAAGCAGGTAGAAGACGGAGAAAAAGAACAGCGTACTGACAAACAATACCGCGATTTCGTAATAATTCAGCTGACCTGTGAAGGCATTGCCGGTCCCGAAAAGATCGGTCGAAAAAAATCTGCCGATGAAAGTCAGATAAGTCCGAAGATCATACGGATGTCTGATAATGCGAAAGCTGTACTGCTGCGTATTCTCCGTGCGGTTGCTGGTCAGGAAAGATGAGATGATCGGGAGCACCGAAACTGCACTGATCACGACAGAGAAAATGCCTATGAGCAGAAGTCTCATCAGTCGAAGGACTGCTGTCAGGATACGATTTTCTTTTTTTGCGTTTTCAGGCAGATCCCGTCTGTCGCCGGCAATCAGTGTATAAAGGAGTGTATACACGGCTGTGAACGCGGCGATCATATAGTAGAAATAGTAGTTGGATATCAGAGAAAGAGCCAGCGCGGGGATCAGGAAGAAATAATATCTCTTATACCCTGTGTCGTATGCTCCCTGAAGGAGATACATGACCAGAGTGAACATCAGAATGCATGTGCCGAAGCTGTAATTCTGACCCCAGAGCACGATATAGCTTGCATAAGCCCAGATGAGGGCAGGGATGATAGCTGCATCCTTATTTTTAAGGAGTATACCGAAATAACCGTATCCGAGGAGAGCGGTCAGGTTGTGCTGTATGTACAGATAAATCAGAATACCGATGTGGAACCGGTCCCTTCCGAAGATCAGAAGGAACAATTTCAGCGGATTAATATACTGAAGAAATGTAGCGGTGGTGTCACTGCCCAGGCCGGATTCAAGTGTGAACGCGGAAAAATCGCGGTTCATCAGCAGGCGGGACAGCATCGTAATTATCGGATAGCTGGATGACATACCGTCTGAGCCCAGGTCGGTATACATGAAGATCGCGTCGCCGAAAATAAAACGCCGGTAGAGCGCGATAAAAATTGCGGAAGACAGCACAAGCAGAAGGAGAATTTTGTGCTTTTTTATAAAGGTCATATTCATCCTCTTTCTTTCAGATCCTACGGAGTGAAGAACGCAGGATCCGTTTTGGTAGTATGTCAGCTGACACTGACCCGATATCTGTGCCGGGTCTCGCGAGCGAGACCTGAACTCACCTAAATGGGGAAGACCCCCGCTTTCAGGTGGCGGGGGTATATCAGCCTCATATCAGAGGGGTAGGTCAGTGTTAACTTATCAGCAGCCGAAGAAAGAGCGGACTTCCCGTATAACGGTCTGTCTGTTCTCGTCCCCGATTCCGTAATAGAGCGGAAGGCGAAGGAGGCGTTCGCTCTCTTTTGTCGTGTACTCATCGATACCGTCGAATCTGCCGAATTTAAGACCGGCCGGAGCGGAGTGGAGCGGGATATAGTGGAATACCGCAAGGATGCCGTGTTCCTTCAGGTGACGGATCATGGCAGTGCGCTCCTCAATGTCACGGAGCTTGATGTAGTACATGTGTGCATTATGCCCGCATTCTTCCGGAATCTGCGGCCGTTCGATGAGATGCTCTTTTTCCAGATCTTCGAAAGCCTCATGGTAGGTGTTCCAGGTCTTCATGCGGTCATTGTAGACCGTATCATAGCTTTCCAGCTGAGCCCAGAGATAGGCTGCATTCAGATCGCTCGGGAGGTAGGATGAACCGTAGTCGACCCATGTGTATTTGTCGATCTGACCGCGGAAATATTTGCTTCTGTCCGTTCCCTTTTCACGGTAGATCTCGGCCTCATCGCGGTGATCGAGGTTTGGCAGGACAAGAGCGCCTCCCTCTCCCATGGAAAAGTTCTTCGTCTCATGGAATGAGAAGCAGCCGAAGTCTCCGAGATTTCCCAGAGGTCTTCCCTTATATGTGGAACCGAAGCCCTGGGCAGCGTCCTCGACGACGAGCAGACCGTGTTCTGCCGCGATCCTGTTGATCGTGTCCATCTCACATGCAACGCCTGCATAGTCGACGGTCGCGATGACCTTTGTCTTTTCCGTGATTGCCGCCTCGATTTTTTTCTCATCGAGATTCATCGTGTCCGGACGGATATCGACAAAGACCAGTGTTGCTCCCCGCTGTACGAACGCATCAGCCGTGGAGCAGAATGTGTAGGACGGGAGAATGACCTCGTCTCCGGGACCGACTTTTGTGAGAAGGGCTGCCATTTCAAGGGCTGCCGTACCGGAGGTGGTGAGGTAGGATGCCGGGAAATTGAAATGCTCGTTGATCCAGGCCTGACATTTTTTTGTGAAAGGTCCGTCACCGCAGATCTTGCCTCCGCGGGCTGCCTGCTCCATGTATTCGATTTCCCTCCCCGTGAACGGGGGAATATTAAAATCAATCATAGTAATGCTCCTTAAAGTCATAAGTACATGTATTTTACTACTAATTACATGCAAAGCGCAAGCCGTCAGAGCAGTTTGCCGAAACTTCCGTACCTGACCCGCACCGCATCTGACCGTAACGGTTCAGACAGGCTGCGTCGAAATTCCTGAATCCGGCCGCAAACATCATCTTCATCGAAAAACGTCGGTCACTTCCTCGAGCTAAAAATGCCAAAGCATTTTGATCTCTCAGTCGGACCGACAATGTTTTTCTCACGAAGATGGATGCTTTGCTGCCGGAAACGAAATGAAAGAGCAGACTGTCTGCACTGTACTATATCCAGCCGTAACAGTTCGGACAGGCTGCGCGGAAATTCCTGAATCCGGTCACTGACACTCATTCCAGATGGCAGGCTGACAGAGCCTCTTCGCGGATTTTTTCAAACTCACGAATTGAGGAACACGGCGCATAGACCTGGCCGATCCGGTCGGTGCCGTTGTGCATGGCCGGAAGGAGCGTCCCCTCGGCATAGTCGAAGGTGACAAAGATGTTTCGATCTCTGAGGGATCGGATCTTTTCGTAATCGATCGAGACAAGCCGGCGTTCTTCCGTCACATAGAGAAGTGATGCCATACAGGGGACAGACTTCCGAAGAGAAAAATCTGTCGGAAGACCGCAGGCGGCTTTTATCATAAGACCGTAATAGTCGATTCCGCCGTACATTGAAATTAGCTCGGGGATGCAGGTCGCACCGCATCTGCCGCCGGCCTCGATCACATAGAGCTCGTCCCCGCACACGAAGGCATCAATGTTCATCGCGCAGTTGTCCATGCCGGAGGCCAGAATGATTTTTCTCACCTGCTCATTTATGTCATCATAGAGTGCAGGGGAAGTCTCATAGGGAAAAATGTGACCGACGGGGACTGTCGTTGACCGGCCCTTGTACACAAGCTTATCGTGGGG
>JAFRCB010000075.1 GCA_017404585.1 Lachnospiraceae bacterium | reverse complement strand
TTTCCGCCCGTGCCGGTCTGTATGAGTCCGAATGCCTCGTTGCAGGCTTTTGCCAGTTCCGCGGCGACCGCTCTTGTTTCATCATTAAAATAGCTCATGCAAAGGCCCCCTTTATTTTTTTCCGAAAATACCTGCCGCTTCCATGACAGAAATCATGATATCCGCCGCCTGAACGCCCCACTCGTCGGTATCCAGATTGCCTGGAATCTCCACGATTTCGACGAAGTCACTGACATTTTCCCTGATTGTCTCGATCAGAACGCGATCCACCTCGGCATCAAAGAGCGCCTCTCCTTCCCTCGTGTTGTGCCGCATGCCCTCGGTGGGAATCAGCAGCTTCACACGATATCCGGCTGTATTCAGCCTCTTCGCGACAATCATTCCGATCTCTTTCGCCTCATCCTTCGAGATCTTGATATGCACCGTCGACGCGTTATGGTAGTAAAGAGGCCTGTTCTGCCAGCCGGGAACCGCCGCGTCCGCTTCCTGCACCGCATAATCAACGAAATCAATACCTCCTAGAGAGACAACAAGCGGTATGTGGTTCGCTGTGGTCTTTAAAAGCCGCACAGCCGCACCGGGACCATAGGAAAAGCCGCCGCCAAAGTACTCGTTCGTGATCTCATGCTGCGTCAGGTCGCAGACCCCGTCGATAAGTCCGTCCTCTGCCATCTGCTCCATGATGCCGCCGCCTACGCCGGTCGCATGAAATCCCAGAACCTCATACCCGGCCTCCTCCAGCCTCTTCACCGCAGACATACAGCCGGTATTCGTAACTCCCATCAAAGTCAGGCCGATGACCGGTTTATCACCCTTCGCGATGGGCTCTCCCGCATGCTCCGCCATTCCGATGCAGCAGCTGACCGCATTGGCGATGAGCTTTCTCGTGATCAGATTAAGACCGGTGCAGTCGCATATCGTGGGCATGGCGACGATGTCGCTGTCTCCCACAACCAGCTGAAACTGCTTGGTGCCGCTGGCAACAGTGGTCGCCATCACCTTTGGAAACCCGATCGGAAGCACCGACATGGCTGAAGTCGCCATCGTGGTATTCTGTAATCCTCCCACAGAAACGACACCATCGATCTTACCTGCTTTGTACAGGCCGTCGAGGTAAGCTGTGACAGCCTCGCGCATAAATTCAATTTTCTCGCCCTTTGTCTTCGGTTCCAGTTCCTCCCAGTTAGTCCCGTGAGCAGCTGTAATCTCTTCTCTTGAAACATCAATCACATGTTTCGCGTCAACCCGATCGGAAGAAGAAACCGGACCCGTTGCGGTGTTAAGGACAAGACCCTTCATCCCGGCTTTTTCAACGAGTTCCTTCATATAAGCTGCCTCTGTGTATTTTGTATCGCAGCTCTCAATAATACAGATAGTCTTCATATTTTATACCCGTAAGATATAAACAAACCGGTGCGTCCCTGATGATCGTGTTGTAAAAGTTCTGCCCATACGGGGCACACCGATTTCATATTGAATGATAACCCGGTCTGATACATCTCCTGTCAGATCTCGATGCCTCCGATCTCCTTCGCGCGCTCCGGCCAGGGCTTCGAATCAGCCTTTGCGCCAAAATACTTTCTCTCAACGGCCGCGGGATCTGTTCCCTTTTTCTCAGATTCTTTCTTGATGATCGCTTTGCTGTATTTTTCAAACACAAAGTCACTGTCTGCAGATCCGATTACGGGGAGCTGATTTTCATGATCCGCCTCATACGCCTCAACCGCTGCCGAAAGAATTGTGTCATGTGCAAGCAGCAGATGCTTATACGGATCGACATTAGCCCGATAGCAGCGTCTTAGGAGCTCCCGGATTCCCTTCCACGCGGCGACCCTGTCGACATATCTTCCCGGAGGGCAGATATCATAATGTGCCTTCTTGACCATCTCCTGCGGAGCATCGATGTTTCCCATAACGAAGACCGCATCTCCGACCGCGAAGAATGGGCCTTCCTCCGTATTGATCATGACGGACATGGATCCCGGGCTGTGACCGTAGGTCTCGAATACCGTGACTCCCGGAACGATCTCAACTTCGCCGCGGACGGTCTCGAAACGGGACGGAACATCAATACCGGCTTCCTCGTCAACGATATCGTAAGGAGCAATGAACTGATCCTTGTAAGTCACATCTCCATCCTTCATGATGATCGGGCGGCAGTAACTCTTGAAATGCAGAGAGACCGGGTTATGTGCATATTCCCATTCGACTTCATTTACGATAAAACGGGCATTCACGAACTTTTCAATATAGAATACGTGGTCCCAATGCATGTGTGTGAAGAGGACGATATCAACATCCTCCGGCTTGTAGCCGCACTGCGCAAGTCTCGACTCAATGTCGTCAATACCGGGTCTCTGTGTGGACGGACCGTGATGATACTTGTCGGCGTGCTCATCCCAGGACATGCCGGTATCAACAAGGATGAGCTGTTCACCCCCCTCAATGAGGAACGTGAAATCGGGCAGCTGATCAAGCTCATTCGTAAGACCGTATTTTTCAATATACTTGCTGCAGGAAAAATGGTACCAGTATTCCAGCGGCTTCGTGGGAATATAACCGGAGCAAAGGGGTCTGATTGTGTAATTCATATTTATCCTCTCTTTCTTTAATATGAACGTTGAACTGAAAGATCTTGTTTATATGCTATCGCTTTCCGTAATGCCGGTGATCAGTTCGCCTGATCCGTGTTTTCCTCATTTGCATACATGCCGGCCTTTGCCGCTCTCATCCGTCTGTCCAGCCAGGCGGTAATCACCGGGCAGGTAAAGGCTGTTACGAGAGCCGCGACGGTTACCTGAGCGGTCGCTGCCTCCGCATAAGGTGCCCATGCAGGATCCGTCTCCGCCAGGGCTGCGGGAACAGAAGTCGCGTTGGCTGCGGTCGTGCCGATGGCTGCGCCCATGGCATTTCTCTGCTTTTTAGGAAGACAGAACTGATACAGGAAGTAAAACAGAAATGCGGTAAGCGCGGAGATGACTGCAAGGATCACGCCGCCGAAACCTCCGGCGAGCAGTCCGCGAAGTGTCATGCCTGCTCCGATCGGAATCATCATGAAGAAGCATACGATCGGAAGGGCTCTGCCTGCGTGCTCACGAAATTCAGAATCCAGATTGCCCCAGATAATACCGATAATCAGAGGAATCAATGTGGCGATAAAAGATGTGAACGGGATACTTGCCAGACCCGCAGCTCCCATGGCAACCATCGTGAAGAAGGGACCATCATTGAGGGACAGAATCGAGATGGCGCCTGCATCGTCCGGAGTGCCGTATTCCCTGGCAAGAGCGAGGTACTCTCCGCCGGCGGAATTCGTAAGGGCCGCGATGATTGCCATCGGGGTGATTCCGAGGACTCCGGCCTTACCGCAGACAAAGCTGACCGCAAGTCCGAATACTACGCCGACGATGAACTTCATGAGCGTCAGAACGAATCCTCTGTAAAACGGGCTGCCAATGTGTCGGACATCAATTCCCGCGCCGTTAAGAAGGAGGAATAATCCGAGCAGACAGGCCG
>JAFRCB010000074.1 GCA_017404585.1 Lachnospiraceae bacterium | reverse complement strand
TCGATAGGGTATGTGCCCAGCCGCCCTAATCCACACCCCACTTCCTCACCGTCCCTCTTGATCTTGATGTCGATGGAGATTATATCTATGCAGTCGGTACGACTCTCGGAGGTGACGACGGCATAGCAGTAGCCTATATGCTGGCTATTCTTGACAACGATGAGCTCTCTCACCCGGCACTTGAATGTGTCTTTACCGTTGACGAGGAAATCGGTCTCAAGGGAGCAGCGCACCTGAATACAGCAGAGATGCTCACCGGCAAACGCCTCATCAATATCGACAGTGAGAAAGAAGGCGTGATCACAGCCGGATGCGCAGGAGGCATCCGGGTAGATTCCGTCATCCCGACAAAGCGTGCGACGATCAGAGGCGTTCCTGTTCTTGTCGAGATCTCCGGGCTGAAGAGCGGACACTCTGCCGAGGCAATCACGAAAGGCAGGATCAACGCCAACAAGATGCTGGGCCGTTACCTTTACGCCCTTGACAGAAAAGTCGCCTACTCACTGTCAGACGTATCAGGCGGCGACAAGGACAATGCGATCCCGTCTCTTGCCAAAGCCCATATCATCATCGATGATGATGATCTTGCAAATGTCAAGAAGTTCACCCGCGATTTCACCGCCGATGTAAGAAAAGAGTACGCCGGAACTGACGATGAAATAAAGATCACGCTTGATACGGGGCATTCCCATAAGGTGACAGTTATGGATCAGGACAGCCAGGAGAGAGTCATCGCATTCCTGAACCTCATTCCCAACGGTGTGCGTCATATGTCAGCGATCTCGCCGGGGCTTCCGCAGACTTCTACCAACATGGGCATCATGCGCACAGGGACCGAGCAGTTCGTAGCCACTTCGCTTGTCCGGAGTTCACTTGTGAGCGAGAGAACAGCGGTAGTGAACAGAATCAGACTTCTTACTGAATTCCTCGGCGGCCAGATCCTTCTGAAGGACGATTATCCGGCATGGGAATTCAATGAAGAGTCCGAGCTCCGCAGTGTTATGCAGAAGACTTACAGCGAAATGTTCGGAGAAGAAGCAAAGATCGAAGTCACTCACGGCGGTCTCGAATGCGGCATCTTCTACGGAAAGATCGATGGTCTTGATATCGTATCCTTCGGACCGGACATTAAGGATATCCACACACCTGACGAAAAGCTTTCCATCTCCTCAGCAAAACGCATGTGGGATTATCTGCTGAAAGTCCTTGAAGCACTTAAGTAAGCAAGAACGCAGAGGCGTTCTTGATGAAACGTAATCGGTAAAAACTATGGAAATACAGCTTTGGAAAGAGCTCCTGCAGCCTTATGAACAGGCGGTCACCGAACTGACCGCCAAGTTCAACTGTCTGAGAGATGAATTCAGGAAAAATAACCAGCATTCACCGATCGAGACTGTCAGCGGCAGAGTAAAAACGGTCACAAGTATACTTGAAAAGATGCAGAAAAAAGGCATCGACTTTGACCGGCTCGAAGAGGAAATTGAAGATATCGCGGGAATCCGCATCATCTGCCAGTTCGTTGAGGACATCGAAAAAGTAACAGTCCTTATCCGAAGACGTTATGACATGGTCGTCATAGAAAAAAAGGACTATCTGGCCAATCACAAGTCGAGCGGATACAGAAGCTATCACATGATCGTATGGTACACGGTCGAGACGATTAACGGACCAAAACAGATTCATGTTGAAATTCAGATCCGGACCATGGCAATGAATTTCTGGGCAACGACAGAGCACTCACTTCAGTACAAGTACAAGGGAGTGCTCCCTCAGCATGTGTCTAAACAGCTCGAAGTCATTGCCGATTCCGTCTACCAGCTGGATACACAGATGTCCCGAGTCAGGTCGGAGATCATTGACGCGGAGAACCATTCGGAGACCCGCACCAATCTGATCCGGGATATTGTGACACGTATTGAAAATCTTTACAAGGTCACAAGCCACAGGGAGGTGGAGAAGATTCAGGATGAATTCTACAGGATCTTCAAGATGAATGATATTGATGAACTGAAGCGCTTCCAGAGACATCTGGATGTCCTCGCCGAAGGTTTTCGCGCTCAGTCAGTGGATTATACCACACCGGACTCGGGGAATGGAGTATGAAAGCCCTTGATTCTGCCTGACCGTTTCATCCAAAATATGACAGAACTGTTAAGAGAAGACTATCCTGCATGGCGGGATAGTCTTCTATGCGTTCCAAATACCGGTGTGAGAGTGAACGAACTCAAGATCTCGAAGGAACGCTTCATTGAGCTGTGGAAAAAAAGCGGAGGCGGAGAACTTACTGAAATCCCGTGGATCCACAACGGGTTCTTCACGGAGAATACAGCCGAGTTCTCGGGCCATCCGCTTTATCAGACAGGTCTTTTCTACATTCAGGAGCCGTCGGCAATGGCACCGGCTGAAAATCTCCCCATAACTCCCGGAGACCGTGTTCTCGACCTCTGCGCTGCGCCCGGAGGGAAATCCACTGAACTCCTTGCAAAGCTGAGGGGAACCGGACTTCTATACTCCAACGATATCTCTGCCAGCAGAGCACAGGCCCTAAGGAAAAATCTGGAACTGGCAGGAGCAGAAAACGCTTTTGTGACCGCGGAATCTCCGGATAAGCTGGCTCAGTATTTTCATGAATATTTTGATAAGATCCTCGTCGACGCGCCCTGTTCAGGGGAAGGCATGTTCCGGCGGGAGGCCGGCATGAGCGCTTACTGGGAAGAACAAGGTCCTGAATACTATGCTCCTCTGCAGGCAGACATCCTGTCATCCGCCGTGTCGATGCTGAAAAAAGGCGGCTGCCTCATGTACTCGACCTGTACATTTTCCTCCCTTGAAAATGAGGCAAATGTCCGGTCTCTCCTCGACCGTTTCCCGGAGCTTAGGCTTCTTGATATACCCGAAAAGGAGGGGTTCTGTCACGGAGTACTGCCCGGCACGGAGAAATGTGTCAGAATATATCCCCACAAAATGAGGGGCGAGGGTCAGTTCATGGCTCTATTTGCCAAGAACTCAGGCGAGGGAGAGCATGCAGCAGGGGGCGAAGACGAAGCAGCACCGGCTGAGAAAGAATCCGCATATGCTGTTCCCGTGAAAGAATCCGTATATAAAAAAAAATGCATCTACGAAAAGAACGGCGAAATA
>JAFRCB010000073.1 GCA_017404585.1 Lachnospiraceae bacterium | reverse complement strand
TGATGTTCTTACAGATGATATCAAAGAGTTTGGGGAAAAAGCGATTCAGAATGGCGATTATGAAAAAATGTATGCACGAGTTCGCCGGGTAGAAACAGAGAACAAAGCAATCTTGTTGGAATACCGGGAAGAAAAACCTGAAGTTGTCACAAAGGACAACGTTCATGATATCATTAAGGCCCTCAGAAAGAGGAAAGAAAACTAACTGGAGACCATATCTATAGCAGCCGCAACCCCGCACCGTGTGGAGGTCCGTTATGAAATCTGTAAACTTGTACCTGCTTACAAGGCAGGTCGCCCCGGAGATACTGAGCGAGTATGAATACGCTCTGTCCGGGCGGGACAAATCTATCAAATGCAGGACCGAAGAGATTGATATGATCAGCAGCATCGTTGATCAGTTCTTTATGTGCGGCGCGGCTCCCCATGCCTACGACGGCTGGTTCTACGCCTTTACGATTCCGCAGATCGGCAAAGAATTCGATCTCCTCAGGATCAGTGAGGACGCAGTCATCAATATTGAGTTGAAAAGCCAACCGGTCGAGCTTCGGAGAGTGGAAAAGCAGCTGTACCAGAACAGATATTATCTCGGGCATCTGAATAAAAAGATCTACAGCTTCACGCTGATTCATGACTACGAATCCATGCGGGTGATGAGGTACGACAACGAGCTCAAATACAGCTCCTTCGAGGAGATCATCAGCGTAATCGGAAAGGATTTCTGTGAGAGCGGGATTGAACAGTTCTTTGATCCATGCTTCTACCTGGTTTCGCCGATCAACACGCCGGACCGGTTCCTCGAAAAGGAGTATTTCCTGAATAATCAGCAGACGTCTATAAGAAAAAGCATCATGGAAGCGGACTCCGAGAGGAGGCTCTTCGGAATCAGGGGCTCGGCCGGTACGGGGAAGACCCTGCTGCTGTACGATATTGCATTTGCATACGGGGAGTCCAGGCCGACCTGCATTGTGCACAGCGGGATGTTGTCGGAGGGCCACCAATACCTCAAGGAGCACGCGGACCGGGTAGACCTGCTGCCGGCAAAGATGGTCGATCGGAAGACGCTCGAGAAATACGAGATCATCTGCGTGGATGAGACGCAGCGGCTCTACGCGTCTGTCCTCGATGACATACTGGGGGCGGCGGAGCAGGAGTCGAAGCGGTGTATATTTGCTTACGACTTCTCCCAGGCTCTCTCAAAGTCGGAGATCCGCCGGAACAACCCGGAGCGGCTGAATCGGATAGAGGGGTTTGAGGAGTTCAGGCTAAAAGACCGGGTGCGCACGAACAATGAGATCAATTCATTTATCCGGAATATGCTGCGGCTGTACGACCGCCCGAAGCGGAAGATGACATATGAGGATGTGGACGTGCTGTGTGCAAATGACACCCGCGAAGCCGATCTCATCCTCCGCCTCTACATGTCGCGAGGGTATCAGCTCATCACTCTGTTTCCGTCTCCTGTGGACGAGGGTGACGCTGTTGTCCGTTCCGAGGGAGATCCGGACGCGCTGTACTACGAGGATGCGGCGAGCTCCCGCGAGGTCATCGGGCAGGAGTACGACAAGGTAATCGTCGTCATGGATTCCAATTTTTATTACAATGAGTTCGGAGAACTTGCGGGCAGGAGCCAGCCGGACCCGGATTATCTTTTTACGAGGCTTTTTTATCAGAATATTACCAGAGCGAGGAGCAGCCTCAGCTTCGTCGTGCTGAATAATCCGGAGGTCTTCGAGACGCTGATAAAAATAAAGAATAATCGTCTGAATTACACTGTGAAGCAGTGAATCCGGTGCCCTTTATGATATAATCTGAATGTTGGGGGTGCAGAATGTCCGGTGGACGTTCGCATTTACCCGCAGGGCAGGTAGGCGCCGACGTAGTGAAGCGCAGACCTCAGGAATTCGTTTTGGTATTATGTCAGCTGACGCTGACATGAATCCCTCGCCAAGTCTCGCCGGCGAGACTTGAAGTCACAATAGGGGAGAATATATGTCAGGTTTCAGAATTGAAAACAATTTCCGTGAACTCGGCGGCTACAAGACAAAGGATGGACGCACGATAAAGAAAGGTGTGTTCTTTAGAAGCGGCGCGCTCGGATCCATGAATGAGCGGGAGATTGCCGCGCTGGAGAAGATGGGAATCAAGAGCATCCTTGATTTCCGCAGCCGTCTCGAGGAGGCCGCATTCCCGGACCCGCCGATCGAGGGGGCTACCAATTACAATATCAGCGCGATCCGCGACAACGACGGCAATGACGTCGACTATTCGGCTGTGGTCATGTTCGGCATGGCGCTCAAGGAGCCTGGGCTCGACAAGATCGCAAGTCTGATGAGGCATGTGTACGGCTTTATTGCATTTGACAGCGAAGCCTACAAGAAGATGTTCGACCTCATGCTCCGGGAACGGACCCCCATGCTGTTCCACTGCACTCAGGGAAAGGACCGCACCGGCGTGGCAGCGATCCTGATCATGCTGGCGCTGGGCGTCGACGAGGAGACGATTCTTGATGATTATGTGCTGACCAACAAGTATCGCGGCAAGCTGATCAAGGCAAGCCTGCGGAAGCACCGTATACTGACCCGGATCAGCAAAAACGCGCACACATTCATGTGGATCCAGGAGGGTGTCGACCGGTCTTTCGGCGAGGCTGTTCTCAATATGATCCACAAGCGCTATCCGAGCTATGAGGCCTTTTTCGAGAAGGAGTATGATCTGACGCGGGAGGATCTTGAGAAGCTGAGGGAGTTATATCTTGAATGAGAATTGAATCAAGGGGCGTCAGCCCCTCTTTTTTGTATGTCGAGGCAGCGTAAATGGCTCATTTCAGCTGTCTCCCCACTCAATTCGTTAATTTCTTCAAGAAAAATCTGACAACTGTTCACCAAATCTCAAATATGTGGTACACTCTATGAAAAGCGTGGACTTTAGACCCATAAGTGAGCACGATCCACCCCAGACACCCGTCCATGCGCTGTTTCTGAAAGGAGGTCGTTTATGGAACATGAAAAACTGATAGCCCATCTGTCCAGACTGTCCGAGGAAGACGCAATCACCGGATTGCTGAACCGAAGGGGCGGTGAAAAGAGGATCAATGAATATATGACAGCCCACCCCGATGAGGTGTGCGCGTTCCTGCTCTTTGACGGGGATCATTTCAAGAAAATTAACGACAGCTACGGACACCTTGTCGGCGACCATGTCATTGTGCAGAGCGGTCAGGAGATTCTGCGCCGCTTCTCGGACAAGGGCATCGTATTCCGCCTGGGCGGTGACGAGTTCGTCGTCTTTTACACAGACACATCCGAGATGGAGGTCCGCGCGAGGCTTGAGGAGTTCCGGAGTTCATTGAAGCATGCAAATGCAGTCAGCGACATCAACATGCCCTTCACCTTCTCCGTCGGCATCTCCATGACACCGGACCACGGCACTGATTTTGATGAGCTGATGAAGGGTGCGGACATCGCGCTCTACAATTCAAAATACGAGGGCAGAGGCAAATACCGCTTCTATGAAGAAGGTATGGAAGTGCCTCACAGAGATCAGTTCATGTTCGCATTGGAGGAATTTGCAAAAGGAATGCCCGGAGGCTTCTTCGTCTACGAGGCCCAGGGAGATGAGAAAATCCTGTACGCGAGCGATTCGCTTGCCAAGATGTTCAAGTGTAAGTCCGTAAAGGAATTCCGCAATTACGTCGGAAACAGCTTCCGCGGAATCGTTCACCCCGATGACCTTGAAGCGTCGGAGAAGGAGATTGCGGTCCAGCAGTTCGAGTCGCCAGAGAATGAGAACAGGATGGACTATGTCCGCTACAGGATCATTTGCAAAGATGGGACTGTCAAGACCGTGGATGACTTCGGTCATCTCGTGATGGACCCGACGTTCGGGCCGGTGTATTATGTGTACCTGCTGGATCTGGAGGACGCGATCTTCAGTATGAGAAAATGAGTGAGAATTGAAAAGGTAGTGAGCGAAGAGGCCCAAGGAAAACAATTAGTTGTCTTATGCGGCCTCTTTTATT
>JAFRCB010000072.1 GCA_017404585.1 Lachnospiraceae bacterium | reverse complement strand
AGGACCGACGTTTTTCGATGAAGATGATGTTTGCGCCGGTTTATGGAACTCGGTTGCAGCCCGTCTGAACTGTCACCTATTATAGACTGAACAGATCCAGCACCATCTGGGCTGTCTCCACCAGCGATGTTCCCGTATCCATCGCTGTTTTTTGTATATACCTGTGAGCCTCCGGCTCCGTCATATTGTTTCTTTCCATGAGGAGCGCTTTGGCAGCCGAAAGAGCCTCCCTATCCTCTTTTGATCTCGCCTTAGGGCGGGATTTTCTTTTCTTTATCCGGATCTCCACCGCGTTCTACATCATCGCGACCGTCTGCACGAGGTCGCCCGCCCGGGCAGGCATCGGCAGACATACCAGATCGTTATCCACCAGCTGGGGCAGAAGGTTCTCCCGCGCCATCAGCAGCATCTGAAAATCTTCGGGAAGATTCTCCCGAATCTCAGTGTACAGCATATCCGTCATCTGATACCCGCAGATCACAATTCCGTTTCTCAGATCATCAAAAAGACCGATTGCCTGCAATCCGGTGCTGCAGCATGCGGTGACCGTAAATCCGTGACGCTGAAGAATACTTCTTATCTTCTTCGCGTCATCTAATTTGCGAAAAACCACTATTATATTAACCACCGGCAGTCCCCCCGATCACATCAAAAATCTTAAGGTTACTTTACAAAAGAACCTCAGATCTTATTCAGATACTGCCTGATCTCCCACTCGGAGACCTGTTCGGAATACTCCTCCCACTCCCTCTTCTTTGCCTCGACATACTTGGCGCACACGTGATGTCCGAGAGCTTCCCTGATAAATTCATCTCTGTCAAATTCATTCAGGGCTTCGATCAGTGTCGCCGGAAGCTGTTCTACGCCCAGCTCCGCGCGCTCTGCCGCCGTGAGGGCTGCAACATTTCCCCTGACCGGTGACGGAGGCATGATTTTGTTGCGTATTCCCCAGAGACCTGCCCGAAGACATACAGCCAGCGCCAGATAAGGATTGGCTGCCGGATCCGGACTTCTAAGTTCAATGCGCCTGCCCTCCTCCGAATCCGCATAGGGAATGCGGATGAGAGGACTGCGGTTCTGCTCGCCCCATGAAATGTAGACCGGTGCCTCATAGCCCGGGATGAGCCTCTTGTAAGAGTTGACCAGCGGATTAAGGATCGCGCTCATCCCCTTAATATGCTTCATGATACCGCCGATAAAGTACATGGCTTCCTCTGATATCTCCTCAGGATTGTCCGAATTGGCAAATATATTCTTCCCGTTCATATCATGCAGGGAAAAGTTCAGATGCATGCCTGATCCGTCCACACCCGCTCTGGGCTTCGGCATAAAGGTCGCGTGCAGACCGTGCTGGCGCGCTATCGTTCTGACAGCCAGACGGAAGGTCTGAATATTGTCTGCCGTCTTCAGAGCTTCATCATAGTGAAAATCGACCTCGTGCTGGGCCGGGGCCCCCTCGTGGTGGCTCGTCTCGATCTCGAACCCCATGTCTTCCAGCGTGAGCACGATGTCACGTCTCGCGTTCTCCCCGAAGTCGATCGGCCCCAAATCAAAGTATCCTGCCATCTCCCGTGTATTCGTCGTCGGATTCCCTTCATCGTCTGTCTGAAAGAGGAAGAACTCGCACTCAGTCCCGACATTGAGGAGATACCCGTCGCCCGCTGCATCCTCGATCGCCTTCTGCAGAATATATCTTGAGTCGCCCTCGAACGGCGTCCCGTCAGTACGCCTGACATTGCAGATCATTCTCGCGACCTTGCCCTGCTGCGGCCTCCATGGAAAAATTGCAAATGTATCCAGGTCCGGCACCAGGAACATATCCGACTCCTCAATGCGGGCAAACCCTTCGATAGAAGATCCGTTGAACATGACTTTGCCGGAGAGAGCCCTGAGAAGCTGTGCCGGGGTAATCGCGACATTCTTTAATGTCCCGAACATATCCGTGAACTGGAGACGGATAAAAGCGACATCCTCCTCCCTGACCATATTTACTATGTCTTTCGCAGTGTAACGACCCATAAAATATCCTCCTGATTGTCGGACAACGGACCTCGTCGGGTCCGCATTTTATGCCCGGGTTTAAAAAAAGAAGGTGCCAGAGTCCCAGACCCTGAAACACCTTCGTTCCGACTTTATTGTACGACCGCCGCCGCTCAGTGTCAAGCGGCATCTCGTTCTGAACCGGCTTGGCGCAAAACAGTACACCTGGTTTCCGTCAATCATTTGCTGATTGCAAATGCATACTCACCCGGTCTAAGCTCGAACTTTGCGCACTTGATGCCGTTCCTCACCTCAATCTCGGTGAAGGATGCTCCCTTCATGAGCTTCATGCCCTGCGCTTCCGCTTCACTGACCGGCAGGTACAGGACCGCCTCACTGCCGGCAGGAATGCTGCACTTATACTCAGTCATCCTGCCGCCTTCCGCTGACCACTCGGAGACAATGGTGCCGCAGCGTGAGTCGAAGCTTCCTTTTACATGGCTGATTCTTCCCTGACCGTCGATAAGCGGCTGGAGAATAATCTTAGAAAAGCCCGGCTCAGATGAATCCTGCGTGATTCCGGCCATGTAGCGATACATCCATTCGGCAAATGATCCCTGCGCATAACTGTTGAAGGAAAGCTCTCCGGATTCATCGAAACCGCCATCCTTCGTGTAAGCGCTGCTCCTGTTCCACATGGTGGTGGCATCGTTTTCTACCTCGCTCAGCCAGGAATCCTCACCGAGTCTCAGAAGTATCTCATAGGCTAAATCCGTCTGGCCGTTGTCCGAGAGCACCGGCAGAAGCACATGCAGATCCGTGATACCGATCGTCAGAGAATTCTCAGGCTCTCCGGTCCTCATTGCATGGTTCGTGTTCCTGAAATCCGAGGCGATGAGACCCAGCATATGATCTCTCTGTTCAGCCGTATTATAGAGGGACAGCTTGAGCGCCCATATAATGGCAGTCTGAGAATTGTCAATGACAGCGCTTCCGTCAGCCGCGCGTGTCACCCCGTCCGCCGTCGAGGACAGGATATTGCCGCTCACATCCACATATTTCTCGATAAAGGCCTCCCGGCCCTGTCCGAACATCTGCTGATACTTGCCGAGCTTGCTGCCGCTGCCGTTCAGCTGGGCCATGAGCTGCATGATCAGAGACGTGTACAGGCGGTAGATCTGATTGACACACTGCAGGGAAGCTCCGCGTATACCGAGACGCTCCGCAAGTATGCCTGTGTCGTACCCCTGCTGACTGACTGTATCCATGTAGCTGTCCATCTCATTGAAATACTTCTCAATGAGAGTTGTGTCACCGGTCTGCTGGTAAATCTGCCACGGAATAATGATCACTGCGTCACCGTAGCCTGCAGCCTTCATCCGGCTGATGGCTGCATTTGCATTAGGCGCCTCGATACCCTTATCCCCATCCGCAAGAATATCCACATAGTTATTGTAGAAGGCATACGAATCAAAATTGTAAAGGCCGGTCACCGAGAACACTTCCGCGTCTGCGGTGTAGGCGGTGCGCGCATCGCTGTGCGGACTGTCCACCGGGACAGAGAGTGACGATGAGAGCTGGCTCCATGCCGCGTTCTCGAACAGTCGGTTCACCTGCTCATTGTCAGTCTCAATATGGCCGGTCCTTGCACCCAGGCTTGTGTATGTGGCTGCTGAAATCTTTTTAATGGTTATGTCCGCATCCGCTGTAATCTCGACGTAGCGGAAACCCTGATAGGTAAAAACTGAGCGGTATCTCTCATCCTTCTCCGTACCGATACGGTAGATATCAGTTGCGGACGCATTGCCGTAATCGCCGATATACAGAGATCCTCTTGGACCGGTCGTATCGACTTCATTTTCACGAAGGAGTGATTCAAGGTATGCCGCAAGTTCCGCATCACTCGTGTCGCCGGACGTATCCGCTGCCGCAAGCCCGGATTCGGTATCCGACGGACCGGATTCGGCAGCGTCCGAAGCTTCCGGAGAAGTCCCTTCTTCGTACTGTTCTTCTTCCGATGAGCCGGCAGTTTCATCTTCGTACTGCCCTTCTCCGGCAGGACCGTCAGCTTCATCGCCGGACTGTTCTTCTGCCGCTAAGCCGTCTGACTCATCCTCGTACTGCTCTTCTTCCGAGGAACCGACAGTCGTTTCTTCGTACTGTTCTTCTTCAGAAGAACCGACTACTGCGTCTTCATACTGCTCTTCCTCGGTAGAGCCGACAATTGCATCCTCATACTGCTCTTCTTCGGTTGAGCTGACGGGCAGTTCCTCATTACTGTCCTCATCCAAAGATCCGATCAGGGGTGTGTTCTCAAATGACACCTCGTCATATTCCGTCACTTCACTGCGGGCGGAGAGTATTTCCTCATCCGGTGAGATCTGCGTCGTTTTCGCTCTCGACATGCCGTCATTCAGCATATTCGCGTGTCGGATATTGATCATAGTCCCCGGTGTTCCGCTCACTGTCATGTCGACGGAACCGGACGCGACCTGACCAAAATCGACGATCAGTTTATCTCCGGCAGTCAGTGTGATGTCATCCTCGGGATCTGCCTCATGCGGGACCACTGCTCCGAAGTCAGTACCCGAAGTTACCTGTGTTTCATTTTCAGAAGTATTGTAAGTATATGCGCTGACCGGTTCGCGCTCAAGCTCATCGGCTACACGGATAAGACCTGTCTGAGAGGATCTGAGATCGCCGCGGTACTCGCCCGCCTCCACTCCGTTCCAGGCTGCAACGCCCATCTTATAATCCGGCTCGTTCCAGCCCTTCGCCCTCTCAACGACGACGCCGTCATATATTTCGCCGGAATAGAGATCATTGGACCTGGTCGGACTGTCTGTGCTCGAGTACCAGTTGTTCTCATCGGTAGTGACCACCTGAGTTGTACCGTCGGCATAGCGGATCATGAGCCTTGCTATAGCCCCGAGTTCATTTGCAGCATTGTCGGGACCGAAAGCCGGCCCATAGTTGGCCAGCCTGCCGATTTCCCCCGCATACCAGCCGTTGCCGAGTTCGATTCCGATGACGACGTCGCCGCCGCGGAACCGTCCGCCGATCATATCCGTAACATCATATGTCTGATAGTTGACATAAGAATTATAGTCGGTCCAGCCGGGCGCCATCAGGTACTCCGTGCCGTTCGGGCCGAGGACCTTCTCACCGTTTATGTAAGCGTTATATACACCCATCGCAGTAACATACAGATAAGCTCCCTCGATCCGCATGTTCTTCAGCTTCTGCTCTGTCCGAAGGACCGGAGCGCCTTCATTTTTTCCGCCCTGCAGAGGAATGATCCAACCAGCATCGGCAAAGT
>JAFRCB010000071.1 GCA_017404585.1 Lachnospiraceae bacterium | reverse complement strand
TCACTCGCTGCCGCCATGGGTCTGCAGGAACTGGTTGCCTTGGGTGTTCCCACTATCATTACTTTCGACGCCCATGATCCGCGCGTCGTAAATGCGAGTCCGATCGACGGTTTTGAATCATTCTCAGCTTACTACCAGTTTATGATCGCCATATTCAATGCAGTTCCCGATATTCGCGTCAATCCGCAGGAACTGATGATCATCTCCCCGGATGAAGGCGCGATGGGCCGTGCGGTCTATCTGGCCAACGTTCTCGGTGTTGATATGGGTATGTTCTACAAGAGACGTGACTATACACGTCTGGTGAGCGGCCGCAATCCGATCATCGCACACGAATTTCTCGGAAGCGACTTGAAAGACAAGGATGTCATCGTTGTAGATGATATGATCTCCTCCGGTGATTCCATGCTCGATGTCTGCCGTCAGCTCAAAGAGCGCGGCGCGGCGCGCATTATCATCTGCGCTACATTTGGCCTGTTTACCAATGGAATGAAAGTATTTGATGAATACTATGAGAAAGGTATGTTCCATAAGCTGATCACAACCAACCTGGTCTATCAGGATCCGGAACTTTTGTCACGTCCATATTACGAGACAGCCGATATGGCTAAATACCTCGCACTGATCATCGACAGTCTGAACCATTCGAAACCGATCAGCCAGACAATCGATCCGTCAGAAAGAATCCACAATCTGCTTCGCGAGCAGACTGTGACAAACCTGATGCATATCTGAAGAGTTTAGAGAACAAGAAGAACGGCAAGCTGATTGACAGCTTGCCGTTTTGTTATTTAAAACCTGATCTTCTGTACCAGATTGATGAATTCGTTATTGCTCCGCGTATGGGCAAACAGGTCCAGGATCTGATCTGTCGCCTCCTCCGCGCGCATCCCGTTCAGCCCCCGGCGCATCACTTCGACAGCGCGCATCTCATCGGGTGTCAACAGGAGATCTTCCCTGCGTGTACCGGACTTGGCAATGTCGACAGCCGGGAAGATACGCTTTTCCTGCAGCTTCCGGTCCAGAATGAGTTCCATGTTGCCTGTACCTTTAAACTCCTCATAGACCACGTCATCCATCTTGCTGCCGGTATCGACCAACGCCGTCGCCAGGATCGTCAGGCTCCCGCCCTCGCGCATATTCCGGGCTGCGCCGAAGAAGCGCTTGGGCATGTGCAGGGCAGCCGGATCAAGACCCCCGGAGAGCGTACGGCCGCTCGGCGGAACCGTCAGGTTGTAAGCGCGTGCAAGCCTTGTGATCGAATCCAGCAGGATCATGACATCCCTTCCCTGTTCGACCAGTCTCTTGGCCCGCTCTATGGTCATTTCCGATACACGCTTATGATGCTCGGGAAGCTGATCAAATGTCGAGTGGATCACCTCGACCTGCGCTCCCTGAATGCTCTCTTTCATATCGGTCACTTCCTCCGGCCGCTCATCGATCAAAAGGATGATGATGTGCATCTCGGGGTTGTTTCGAAGAACGGAAAGCGCTACCTGTTTGAGAAGCGTTGTCTTTCCTGCTTTCGGTGGAGAGACGATCATACCGCGCTGGCCTTTACCAATCGGAGAGACGATATCGACCAGTCTGACCGCGATACTCTCCCTGCCCCGTTCCAGGCGCAGTCTCTTATTTGGGAAAACTGGCGTCATATCCTCAAAACGTCTTCGGGACGGAATCTTTTCAGGGTCCACGCCGTTGACTTTTGTCAGGCACAGAAGAGCTGCAAACTTCTCGTTCTGATTGCGCACCCGGATCTTACCCTCAATCACATCGCCTGTCTGAAGAGCAAATTTTCGGATCTGTGACGGGGCAACATAGATATCCTCATCACCCGGCATGTAGTTGTCAGAACGGATAAACCCGTAACCGTCTGCCAGCACCTCCAAAATCCCGTTCGCTGTCTCTCCGCTGTCGAGATCGCCTGATTTGCCGTGTTTGCCTTTGCGTTTTTTCCCGGACTCCCGGCTCTCCTCTCCGGCCGCCTCTTCCTGCGGCAGTTCCTTCTCTGCCTGTTCGGGCTGGACATCAGCCGGAATATCCGCCGGCTCAGCCTCCGCTGGCGCTTTAGCCGCAGCCGCTGCATCCTGCTCATCCATCTCGAGCATCTTATCGATCAGCTCCTGTTTTTTGAGCTTGGCGACATCGTCCGTACAGCCGCGTGAAACTAAAATAGCCCGCAGATCAGCTACTTTGAGTGTTTTATACTTCTCCTCCATCGTATGTGTGGCCATGAGTTGTCCCCCTTCAAGCCTTTATGCGGGAACAATCTGCCATGCAGCACATGGCAGATATTCCCTTCTCCAGTTGTAAAATCAAATGGGATGAAATTATGAAATGAGTTTTATCCTCTTGTCACCGGGGTCGGTCACCTCCCCGATAATCGCTGCTTTCGTCTCTAAATGCGCTTCCTTAAGCGCCTTCATTGCCGCATCGGCTTCATCCTCCGGGATGGAAAACAGCAAACCTCCCGATGTCTGCGGATCATAAAGCACGTCCAGCCAATCGCGGTCACATGTTCCGAGATCGACATCCTTCCCGGTGTATTGACGGTTCTTGTAGGAACCTCCCGGAACCAGACCTTCCTCCGCATAATCCTTAGAGTTCGTAATTAACGGTACCCAGCCAACGTGGACCTGTGCCGTCACATTGCTCGGGTCCACCATCTCATGGAGATGTCCGAGAAGTCCGAATCCGGTCACATCTGTGCAGGCATGAACAGTAAATCCGCGCAACGCATGTGAAGCATACATATTCAATGACGACATGACCGTGATGGCCTCGGCCAGAGAATCGGGATCACCCATCTCCGCTTTTGCGGAAGTATTGATAATACCGCTTCCGATCTGCTTAGTCAGAATCAATACATCACCCGGGCGTGCTCCGTAGTTCGTCCAGATGTGATCCGGATGCACAAATCCGGAGACGCACAGTCCGTAGAGCGGTTCCTGATTCTGAACGGAGTGTCCGCCCACCAGTACGGCACCGGATTCCATGACCTTGTCGGCGCCGCCCTTCAGGATCTCTCCCAAAATCCACGGATCCAGGCAATTCGGGAACCCGACAATGTTCAGTGCGACCTTGGCCTCGCCGCCCATCGCGTACACATCGCTGAGAGCATTAGCCGCGGCAATTGTGCCGAAAGTGTACGGGTCATCGACAACCGGCGTAAAGAAATCGACGGTCTGGATCATAGCGATCTCATTATTTACTTTGTAGACAGCCGCATCATCTGACGTATCAAGACCGACCAGCAGCGCGCTGTCCTGGAACTTCGGCAGCTCACTCAGAACCTGAGCGAGGGTCTCGGGACCTATTTTGGCCGCTCACCCGGCTGTCGAAGCCGTCTGTGTCAAACGGATTTCTTCTCTCTCGTGGTTCATTGATTATTTCGCAGCCGGAACTTCATCTTCCAGCGCGTCCTCCGCTTCCTGAATATCCTGAGCATTCTCTTCATTGAGTGCTTCGTCATCTGTCTTTACGTTTGTAATATCATCACGCTTTGCGCAGAAGGAACAGAACTTTGTCCTGTTCGCAGCGATTGCCTGCTCAACTGTACCCTTGGTCAGCTGCTCGCTCTGGCTGAAGGACTGGCAGTCGTCATGAGTGTGATAGCACTTGCCGAACCGTGTCCAGTAGACATCCTCCTCGCCGAAAACAGCCATTGCCTCCTGCTTGTCCTCAGCTGAAACCGGATTGTAGTCATATCCCAACAGCCCGCCGATCAGAAGGGCGATCACGGCAACGATCACGCCGACCATCTTGGTCTTCTTATCCGCATTCTTATTGGTCAGCAATAAGATGATAAACGGAACAAATGCCAGTGCGCAGACGATAAGACCCATATTGTTCCAGATCCAGAACTTGGTCGAATTGGCCTCGGAGACCGGATCGATGTGATTTGCCTTCTTCCAGAGCTGAGCGCCTGCTACGACACAAGCCAGATCCAGCACCAGGAAGATGATCATCTGCGTCAGCTGAGGCATAAATGAAAGATTGACCTTACCAAATACCACCAGCACCGTCAGCACTTCAAAAATAATCGCGAGTACCCAAAGCGCAACTGCTCCGATCCGGAGTCCTTTGGCATTGCCTACAGGGGGAGCCTGCTGAATAGGCGGCCCGACCTGAGAAATGCCTTCTGCCTTCTCTTTCTCGTGCTGTGCTGTGATATCCTCACCTTCCACATTGACAATGATGGGTTTTTTCTTCTCTGCCATAATTAAGTTCTCCTGCACATAGTATTTGGGAAATACAGCGGTCGGAAGACATACTAATGACCGCCATGTTCATGATACATCCATTGCAAGTTCATAGACAAACACTGCAACTCTGTGGATATTTTAGCACAAGTCCACCTGTTCGTCATCATTTTTTCAAAAATGAGTTATGTCAGTCTTGATCGGGAACAACCCTCATCTGATCCGCCTGTTCAATCAGCTTTTCGTTGAGACTGAGGGCGTCCTCTTCCGTCATGCTGCCATAGAGATACTTGGGAATCATAAATCCCCCAACATCATATCCTTCTCTCTTGATATCCTTTTCTTTTCTGTCCGTCAGTCCTCTGTCCGACCATGTATACCGCGCCAGCTTCTCCCGGCCGAGCAGCCAGACTTCATCACCTGAAACTTCCATTTGAAATACGCTCCCCGGAACCGGCTCCTGCATGATGACGTGCATGTCAGAGGCATCGCGCACCTCGATCAGACTTTCGCCCACCCCGTCCGAAAAGACATCTGTGTATGCGATAAAAAGGTTTGCTCCCTCCAGATTGAGATTAAATGCTCCCTTCCGGGTCAGCTCTGTCCGGCTCAGGCTGCCTGCTTCGATATCATAGGCGCACAGCCGGTCGTCGCTGATGAACAGAATCTTCCCGTCGTATAACTGCAGAAACCCCGGTGTGTCCTGATCAGGCAATTGCGCAAGTTTCTCCTGCGCAGAACGGGAAATGTCAAAGGACATCAGCCATACTTTCAGTTCTTTATCCAGCGCCATGCCATACAGAAGGTCGTCCGCAAGAATGATATCAAAGACGGTAACAGCCT
>JAFRCB010000070.1 GCA_017404585.1 Lachnospiraceae bacterium | reverse complement strand
GAGGGACCATCAGCTGCCTTTACCAAGATTGAATTGTTTGGGTCCAAGGCAGGAGGCAGCAAAAAGCATGAAGCCAAGGCATATCAGTTGCCTTTACCAAGATTGAATTGTTTGGGTCCAAGGCAGGAGGCAGCAAAAAGCATGAAGCCAAGGCATATCAGTTGCCTTTGCCAAGATTGAAATGTTTGGGTCCAGGGCGGGAGGCAGCAAAAATCATGAAACCAGGGCATATTAGCGGCCTTCGACAAATCTAGAGTATGAGGATTTAGCTTATGAAAGAGATTCTGAATATAATTGAAAATCTCGATTGGAGCCCGCTCTGGATCTCACTCAAGACCGGTGTAGTGGCGACATTTTTCTGCTTCTTTTTAGGAATATTCGCGGCAGGAAAGATCATGAAGGCCGGAAGCCGGAGCAGGGCAGTCATAGACGGGATCCTGACCCTTCCTATGGTGCTTCCGCCCACGGTCGCGGGCTTTTTTCTGCTCCTGTTCTTTTCAAAGAGACGGCCGCTCGGCATGTTCCTCTTTAATCAGTTCGGAATCAAGGTCGTGCAGAGCTGGCTCGGCTGCATCATAGCCGCGACAGTCATCGCGTTCCCGCTCATGTACCGCAACGCCAGGGCAGCCTTCGAGCAGGTGGACATCAACCTCATCTATGCGGGCAGGACCCTTGGAATGTCGGACACAAAGATCTTCTGGAAGGTCGTCGTGCCGAACGCGGGGCCGGGAATTGCGTCGGGGACCATACTGACATTTGCAAGAGCACTCGGAGAATACGGAGCCACGTCCATGCTGGCCGGCAACATTCCGGGCAAGACCGCGACCATCTCCCAGAGGATTGCCATGGTTATCCAGGACCAGAATTATCTGACTGCGGGGGTGTGGGTGGCTGTTGTGCTGGTGATTGCATTTGCGGCAATAGTCCTGATGAACGTGGTTTCGTCGAAGGCCATGAAAAACGTAGAAAAATGGTAAAACATACACATGAGTTTATCAGTTGACATAAAAAAGAAATTTCCCAATTTCACACTGGACATGCATTTCAGCCTGTCCAGCCGCCGCGTCGGCATTCTCGGTGCATCGGGATGCGGCAAATCAATGACGCTCCGGTCCATCGCCGGCATCTTCCAGCCTGACGAGGGCAGGATCGTGCTCGGTGACAGGGTGCTGTACGATTCCGCTCGCAGCGTCGATCTGAAACCGCAGGTAAGGAACATAGGATATCTTTTCCAGAATTACGCCCTGTTTCCCAACATGACCGTTCGGGAAAACATCATGGCAGGTCTATCCGGCAGCAAAGCAGGGAAGAAAGCCCGGGCAAATGAGATGATCGCCAAGTTCGGCCTGAACGGTCTTGAGGATCGGCTTCCAAGGCAGCTCTCGGGCGGGCAGCAGCAGCGATGCGCGCTGGCAAGGATCATGGCCTATCGGCCGGACGTGATCCTGCTTGACGAACCCTTCTCCGCCCTCGACTGGTATCTGAGGGATAGGATGCAGCGGGAGCTCTCCGACATGCTGAAGAATTACGAGGGTATGGTGATCATGGTGTCCCACGACAAGGATGAGATATTCCGCTTCTCCGAGGAGCTTCTCATTGTGGAAGCGGGGCACGTGATACGGCAGGGAGAGACCCGAAAAGTCTTTTCTGATCCGGGAACTAGAAGCGCGGCAGTGCTCACCGGCTGCAAGAACTTCAGCCGGGCGGAGCGGATCGATGACCACCACGTCCGCGCGATGGACTGGGGAATTACAATAGAGACGGAGCGGGTGCTGCCCGAAGGTATACGCGATCTCGGCTTCAGGGCCCATCAGTTCAGGCCGGTTTATATGAGGGATGAGGAGACTCTTGCAAGCCTGCCCCATGGGGAGCCGAAAAATACTGTGGGTCAGGAGGCATTTGCAGGCCGGCCCCATGGAGAGCCGAAAAATACTGTGGGTCAGGAGGCACTTGCAGACCGGACTCCGCTGAAGCTGAAAAACGCCGTGAGGTGCAACGTGGTTTCTCAGGCGCAGCTGCAGTTCGAAAGAAATTATTACATTGACCCGGAATCACGCGAAGGGGACGGTTCTTTAATCACGTGGCTGGTCCAGAGAGAACTTTGGCCGATGCTCGATGAGAAGGGATTCCCGGATTATCTGGTCATGCCGGAGGAGGATTTCCTGTTCCTTTAGTGATTACGGGAAACTTGCCGAGTCCGCAGCACAGGCCGATATCTGCCTGTCGTCGCAGGACCGGAATGAGAAACCGGCACATGATGTGGTGATTCGGAAGCAAAAACGCGGAGACACAGAGATGAGTATGGATAAAACAGAATTCTATCAGAAAATATATGAGTGCAACCCCAACCATGAGACCATCACGCACATGGTCATAGAGGGTGATGCGCTGGGAGAGAAAGCTGTCTGCTCGAACGGGAAGCTCGTGTGGACCTCCGAAGAGAACGGGTTCATGAAGCGGTGCGAGCCGTATATAACCGGGATCAAAGGCTCCGGCATGAGCATTGTGGAAGGAAAGCAGGTCTACTCGGAAGTGATCGGACACGAGAAGAAGCTGGTCATCTGCGGCGCCGGACATGTATCCATGGCGATCATCCAGATGGGGCGTATGATCGGACTTTCGGTGACTGTCATCGAGGACCGCACATCGTTCGCCGATACAGCGCGCAGGCAGGGTGCTGATACTGTTATCTGCGATACATTTGAAAATGGTCTTGCCCAGATTCCGGGCGATGAAGATACCTACTTTGTCATCGTGACCCGCGCCCACAGGTGGGACCGCGAGTGCCTGCGGATCATCTCGGGGAAGCCGAACGCTTATGTCGGAATGATGGGCAGCAAACGAAGAGTCGGCCTGGTCCTGGACTCACTCAGAAAGGAGGGCGTTCCGGAGGAATTTCTGAGCAGAGTCTGCACGCCGATCGGACTCAGGATCGGCGCCGAGACGCCTGAGGAGATCGCGGTTTCTGTCATGGCTCAGATAATAGAGGTCAAGAATAGGGATAAGAGGTCATTTGCATATTCGAGAGAGATGATGGACGCAATTCTCGGTCTCCGTCACAGCGAGACCGGCAGTCTCCGAAAAGTCATGGCAACAATCATAAGGCGAAGGGGATCGGCTCCGCGCGACGTCGGCACAAAGATGCTGATTCTTGAGGACGGGTCCTGCGTCGGAACGATCGGCGGAGGCTACGCGGAGGCTGTTATCATCGAAGACGGCAGGAAGATGTTTACGGAGGAGCCGCGGCCGAGGATCCTTATGGTAAGTCTCCATGCGGATCTTGCCGAGGATGAGGGGATGATCTGCGGCGGAGAGCTCGAGGTGTTCATGGAGCCGCTTTATTAAATTTTCCGCAACCGGACATTAACGCGAGATTTATCCCGTGCTGCCACTATGGCCGGAGGAGTTTTTTCGTGAATATTATGGCCGGGGGAGTTTTTACGTGAATACTATGGTCGGGCAGTTTTTTCGTGAATATTATGGCCGGGGGAGTTTTTACGTGAATACTATGACCGGGCAGCTTTTTCGTGAATCAATCACAGGAGGTATTATGACAGGAAAAATTATTGCAATCTGCAGAAGCGATAAAAAAGGAACGCAGAAATATGAGATATCCGAAGCTCACCTGATTCCCGAGTGGGGCATCGAGGGCGACGCCCACGCGGGCAAGTGGCATCGCCAGGTCAGTCTCCTGTCCTTTGAGAAGATCGAGGAGTTCCGCGCAAAAGGTGCAAATGTATCCTTCGGCGCCTTCGGTGAAAACCTCGTCCTTCAGGGCGTTGACCTCCGGAATGTTCCGGTCGGGACTATCATCCGGTGCGGCGATGCCGTCCTCCGTCTCACTCAGATCGGCAAGGAGTGTCATGACCACTGCGCCATCTATCACAGTGTGGGGGATTGTATAATGCCCCGAGAGGGAGTATTTGCAGAAGTGCTCAAAGAGGGCGTGATCAGGCCGGGCGACGAGATGGAATTTCTCCCGCTCGATCCTGAAAGACCGTTCACAGCCTGCGTCATAACGCTGTCCGACAGGGCATATGAAGGTACCTATGAGGATAAGAGCGGTCCGCTCATGGTCGATATCCTGAAGGAGGCCGGCTATGAAATCGTTGAGTACATTCTTCTGCCGGACAACAAGAACAGGCTTAAGAGGGAACTCATACGACTTGCCGATCAGAGGCAGGTGAATGTGATCTTCACGACCGGCGGGACCGGATTTTCGGAGCGGGACGTCACGCCGGAAGCCACACTCGAGGTCTGCGACCGCCACGCGCCGGGGATTGCCGAGGCTATGCGCTGGTATTCTCTCTCGATCACACCCAAGGCAATGCTGAGCCGGCAGGCTTCAGGCATACGAAAGAAGACTCTTATCGTCAATATGCCGGGCAGCCCGAAGGCTGTGAAGGAGGACCTCGACTTCATTTTGAAGCCGCTGGCCCACGGGCTTGGAATACTGCGGGGGACGGATACGGACTGACGCGCCGCGGCAGGGAGTGCATTGCTGCAACGCAATCAGGATGCTTCGCCGCTATTGGCGGCGGAGTGTGTGTGACCACTATATAGACAGAGCAAGGAGAGAACGATTATGATCCAGGATATTTACCCACACCAGCTCAGAAATGAATACCACCCGGAGAAAAAAGCACATTCGGACAGCCCTATCTTTGTATTTGAGGGCGCGGACGTGCTGATAAAAAACGAGGACCGTCTCGTCATTCCGAGACGCGGAGATTTTCCGGACGATGCGGAAGCAATCTTCCTCTTTCAGGTGGATGACGTCGACTATTTTCTGCTGAAAATGAAACCCATCATAGTCCCGAACGGCTATCGCTTCGTCCCTGTCCGCCAGATTCGGGCGGTGGTGACAGAGCCGAAGGAGCTGATATTTGCAACCTACACCGCATGGCAGCTCGCGCACTGGTACCGAGACAACTATTTCTGCGGCACATGCGGGAGCCGCACAGTTCTCTCTAAAGTGGAGCGGGCTCTTGTCTGCCCGGAGTGCGGAAGGCTGATCTACCCGAGGATCATACCCGCTGTCATCGTCGGCGTGACCAACGGCGATGAGATCGTGCTGACAAGGTACGCCGACAGGCCGCTCGCCTACAACGCGCTGGTCGCCGGGTTCATGGAGATCGGCGAGACGTTTGAGCAGACCGTCGAGCGCGAAGTCATGGAGGAGCTCGGCCTCAAGGTCAAGAATCTGCGCTACTACAAGTCGCAGCCGTGGGCGATCGTGGACGACATTCTGACCGGATTTTACTGCGAAGTCGACGGCGATCCGACGATCCACCGCGATCCGAAGGAGCTGAAGAGTGCCATCTGGACCCGCCGCGAGGATATCGTGCTGCAGCCGGATGACTACTCGCTGACCAACGAGATGATGAGAGAATTCAAAGAGGGGCGGCAGTGATAGGTATCCAGTCAGGATGCCTGCGTCCCGGTCTTTGCCGAAACCGTCCGGAAGAGTTAATTCATACCCGACACAGCCGTCTTTTTGACCGTGTGGGTACATGAATATGCGAACCGAATTTCATAATTATCGAGGTAAAACAAATTTGAAAAAGGCAGCGCCGTTTCTGATATTATTTGCCGGCATGCTCTGGGGCAGCATGGGGCTCTTTGTCCGCACCCTGAACGGGCGGGGACTGGCCTCCATGGGAATCGTCTCACTTAGGGCGATCGTCACCGCAGTTTCCATGCTGATATTCCTGCTGATTTTTGACAGGAAGTACCTGCGGATCAGGCTTCGTGACATCTGGTGCTTTTTCGGAACCGGCATCCTGAGCATCATATTTTTCAATTACTGCTACTTTTCGGCGATAACACTCACATCCATGTCAGTGGCAGCAGTGTTGCTGTACACCGCACCGGCCATAGTCATGGTCCTTTCCTACTTCCTGTTCAGGGAGAGCTTCACGAAAAGGAAGGTTATAGCGCTGATTTTGACATTTGCAGGATGCGTGCTTGTGACAGGTGTGATCGGTGAGACTGCAGCGGTCTCCGCAGCCGGAATTCTGACGGGTCTCGGAGCGGGGCTGGGTTATGCCCTGTACTCCATATTCAGCCGATATGCACTGGAGAGAGGGTATCATTCACTGACAATCACGTTTTATACGTTTCTGATCGCCGCAATAGCGAGCCTCTTCCTGACTGACCCTGCCAGAGTCATGTCGGCAGCGGCATCATCGCCGGGCATGCTGCTATTTTCCATAGCGTTCGGAGTCCTCTGCACTGTGGTCCCATACCTGACATACACGCTGGGGCTCACTCAGGTGGAAAACTCCCGCGCATCGATCATCGCTTCTGTGGAGCCGGTGACGGCGACGATCCTCGGAGCGATCCTGTTCCATGAGCAGCTGACATTTTCCGGGGTCCTTGGCATGGCGATGGTCATTGCTGCCCTGGTCATATGTGCATGAAGGATTGTCGCAGCAATGCTCTGTCAGAGCCTTGTTACACATGCCTTGGCAGGTAAGGGGGCAGCTGGATTTTTAGGCTGTAATGCGGAACGAGCCTTGGCGAACGAGGGTGGCAGTTGGATTATTAGGCTGTAATACGGAAAGAGCCTTGGAAGACGAGAGTGGCAACTGATTTTTAGTCTGTAATACGGAAAGAGCCGGAAGTGGGTTTGCCACCTCCGGCTCATTCTTGTTAATCAGTTTTTAATTGCTTCAGAATTAGAACTCGTCACAGTCATCAAAGTAATCGTATTCGTCATAGTCGTCATAGTCGTCATAGTCGAAATCGTCTTCATGATCTGTGTAGTCATTGATCTGAATCACTTTCCAGCCGTTGCTTGTCATCTGGCCCTCGATCACTACTGTGATCTCGTCGCCTTCAAGAACATAGTCCTCATAATATGTCTCAGCACCGGCGACCAGAAGGGTGATGTTGCAGCCGTCTGCGCGGAGCTGCCATGTGTTGCCATCCATGGAGGTTACAATGCCGGTAATGGTCTGAATTGCATTTGCCTCTTCAGCAGCTCTGCGTGCAGCTTCTTCTTCTGCAGCTCTCTGCTCGGCAGCCCTGCGTGCGGCTTCTTCTTCCGCAGCTCTCTGCTCGGCAGCTCTGCGTGCAGCTTCTTCTTCTGCAGCTTTCTGCTCAGCAGCTTTGCGTGCAGCAGCTTCCTCAGCGGCCTTCTGCTCGGCAGCTTCCTTAGCAGCCTTTCTCTCAGCAGCTTCCTTAGCGGCCTTCTTCTCAGCGGCTTCTCTTGCAGCCTTCTCTTCAGCAGCCTTTTTCTCAGCAGCTTCCTTAGCAGCCTTCTCTTCAGCAGCCTTCTTCTCGGCAGCTTCCTTGGCAGCCTTTACTTCAGCAGCCTTCTTCTCAATAGCCTGCTTTGCGGCCTTCTCTTCAGCGGCCTTCTTCTCAGCTACAAGCTTGGCAGCTTTCTTCTCAGCAGCTTCCCTGGCGGCTTTCATCTGGGCTGCTTTCTTCTCGGTGGCTTTCTTCTCAGCGAGCTTCTTAGCGGCTTCTTCTTCAGCCTTTGTCTCTTCTGCTTTGACTTCGGTTGTCTGTGCGGCTGCTACGTTGCTGGCCGGGAATTTTGTTACAAAGTGTGATCCGATTGCTACAGCGCCGGCTCCGAGGCTGGCGGAAAGTGCGATTGTAATGATTGTTGCTACGATTCTGTTCTTCATGGTTAATTGAACCCAATCACGCTTGCGCGTGAAGCCTTTCTTGTTTCTTAATACCGCCATTGCATTGGCGGTCCTTTTTGTTTACGATAAGCTCATCCTATAAAAGGAAAAGCCCCTCCGGATG
>JAFRCB010000069.1 GCA_017404585.1 Lachnospiraceae bacterium | reverse complement strand
GCCTATAGGTTTCCCCGGGCATGGCGGTGTCCGGGCAGCAGCAAAACAATATTTGGTTGGGAAAAGAGGTGGATCGTATAAGAGCGGGAAACAGTTATTTTCGAAGCGCCTGCAGGGGGTATCTCCCGCAGCAGGAACGCTATGCCGACCTGACGGTCAACAGCATGTATCTGTTCGACCGAAGGTCGCTGGATACAGAGAGCAGCCCTGAGAGAAGGGACGAGCTGAAAGGAAAGATGGCGGCGGCCGGATTTGAGGCAAGGCTGCTGAAGGAGAACATCTCCTATATGGAGTCGGCATTTGAGCGCATCGAGAGGAAGTGCGGCCGGAAAGCCAGGGGTCTTCTCTGGGAGAACTACGTGGAAGGCGTGCCGATCCGGGAGATCGCCGGCAAGGAGAACATGTCCGAGCGGGGCGTGATGCGCCGCTTCGGCTCATGGCTGAAGGAGGCGGGAATCATTGACGGAAACTGAGGACAGAAGAGAAAACGTGCGGCGCTTCAAGCGCATAGCCAGAAACTATCTCCGTACGATGGAACAGATCGAGCGGCTCAGCCGGGAGATCGAAGGGGACAACTACATGCTGCAGGGTGTCCGCAGCATCGATACGTCCATGCCGAAACCCGCCGGCCGGGGCCAGAAGGGCGACCGGGAGCGGATGTACCGGCTGATGGATCACCGGGACGAGCTCATCCGGCAGAGGAATGAGCTGCAGAAGCGCATCGCCTGGACGGAAAAAGTGATCGAGCAGTGCAACGTGGAGTACCGGCCTTATATCACGACCGTGTTCATCCGCAGGGCGCCGCTTACGGGAACAGCGGAGAAACTGGGCATGCCCTGGGAGAGGCTCAGCCGCAAGATCTCCGAGGCGCTGCAGGAAGTGCTGAGCGACGAGATGATGGCGGAGCATGACGAGATCATGCGCCGGCTTGATGAAGAGGGTGAGGACGGATCGGCTTAGAAGATGCCTTGCGGCAGTGCTGGTCCTCTGTATACTCGCCAGCGGTGCTAAGCTGGCACGCGAGGTGCGGCAGGTCGAGCTGATCCGCAGCAGAGATGCCGAACTCCATAGAATCATGGAGGAATTGCCTGAAGGGAAGGGAAAAGAAGAGGGAAACAGCGCGTTCCAGAGCCTCAAAGAGGCAAATCCCGACCTCAGGGCGATCCTTGCATTCGATTCCGGGCTGATCCGGCTGCCTGTTGTACAGAGCGAGGAGCCGGAATACTACCTCCGAAGGGATTTTTACGGGAACGAATCCCCGGAAGGTATCCCATTCTTCGACAGCAACACCCGCATGGATGACACGAACATGGTCATCTACGGGCATCATGTCTACTACGATGAGGATGCCCAGTTCTCGCCGCTGGCAAAGCTTACGGACCAGCAGTTCTATGAACAGAACAGCCGGTTCTCCCTGATATTCGAAGATGAGAGACGGGAATATGTCATAACGCATGTCTACATCCTGACGCTGGAAGAGTATCAGGACTACGACTACCGGCAGCCTGTATTTTCGTCGGAAGAAGAGTGGACCCGGTGGATTGCCCTGCCGGAGAGAAAGAATCTGGTATCATCGGAAGAAAAGCTGGAATACGGCGACCGGTTTGTTACGTTCCAGACATGCAGAGCGTGGCAGGAAGATACGCGGATCATCGTGCTGGGAAAGGAAAAAGCGGAATCACACCTCGCGTGATTCCGCTTTTTAGCATAATGTTGCGAGGAGACTATTTATCCCACTCATCGTAAAGAATTTTGCTGTTTGCACCCATCACGGAAACAAAGGCTTTTTCAATATCATACATACGAATATTATCTATGACTGTTACGGCAATTAGATTACGAATATCAAAGTCGTTACTGGAGGCCAACTCCTCAACAAAATCCATTATTCTCCTGATGGAACAATCATCTTTTGTGACAAAACTGCGCACGATATATGGCATAAACACATCTTCATAAACAACGTAGCTGCCAGTCTGGATTCCTTCATTCCAGGAAGTTTCCTCTTTGAATTGCTCCTGCAGCTCCGGAAACCTTGAGAGGAGCAGGTTATTCATTTTTACCTGATCATACATATTATTTTACAAACGCTTTCTTTAAATCATTGTATATGGAAAATTAATCAAGTGTAGTTTGGATGAATTACCATGATCGATTCATCACCCTGCAGACATGCCGGCCATGGCAGGAGGACACAAGGATTATTGTTCTGGGGAAGGAAAAAGCGGACTCACGCGAGGTGTGAGTCCGCTTTTTAGAGACACAGCGCGGGACACCCCCAGAGCTTCCGCCTTGGGATGAGAGCGCTTTACCGAAAATCGCCGTCACGCCCATGGCTTCAGCTATGGGGATATAATACATACACCAAATGACATGAAATCCAGACTGTCAAAACTTAATAAAATAGCAAAGAAAATGGGAATAACGGCAATAAAATAGTAGTTATTCCCATTTATTAAGCTTATAATGATATAGAAAGTGGGAATATCTCATATTTCTAAATTAATGAAAACGGGAGATCGAATATGGAGAGAATCATTGGAAGGGAAAAGGAACAGCAGATACTGCGGGACTGCGTGAACAGCAGCAGACCGGAATTCCTGGTCGTATACGGAAGAAGAAGAATAGGGAAAACATACCTGATTAAGAATTACTTTGATGGAAAATTCTCGTTTTATGCAACCGGTGTATTTGGAAAGAGAAACAGGCAACAACTGCAGGCATTTAATGTTGCCTTGCATGAATTTGGGGACAGTGATAAGTCCAGTCCGAAAAACTGGTTTGAAGCTTTTGCAAGGATGAAGCAAATCCTGAGCAAAGATACGGTCCGGCGGGATCCGGTCAGCAAAAAGAGGGTGGTGTTTCTGGATGAAGTCCCATGGATGAACAGTCCAAACTCGGATTTCAAAGCTGCTTTGGATTTGTTCTGGAACGGGTGGGCATCAACGCAGAATGATATCCTTCTTATTGTCTGCGGCTCTGCAACATCATGGATTCTGAAGAACATTTTGTATGACAGGGGAGGTATCGCCCATCGTATTACGAAAAAAATCCATTTAGGACCGATGAACCTGAAAGAATGCGAAGCATATCTGAAATTCAAGCAAATTGATATTCCGCGCCACCAGACCGTCGAATACTACATGTTTTTTGTAGGAGTTCCATATTATTACTCTCTTCTGGACAGAAGAATGAGTCTTGCACAGAACGTGAACGAACTGTTATTCAGCAAGGATGGGGCTTTGCATAATGAATTTGTGTTTCTCTTCCGTTCGCTGTTCAAAAACTATGAGCGTCATATCCAGGTGATCAGAGCTTTGAATGAAAGCGAAAGCGGTTTGACAAGAGAAGAACTGGACAACATCATGCCTGATATTACAGGGGGAACGCTGGACAGGATACTTAAGGAACTCATCGAATGCGACTTCATAAGGAAATACAACTGTTTCGCCAAGAAAACAAGGGGGGCAATCTACCAGATTATTGATCCGATGTTGCTGTTCTATCTGAAATATGTTGAGCGTGAAAGCCGGACGGGATGGCTTTCCTTTGTCGGAAGCAATGAATACAACTCCTGGTGCGGGGATGCCTTCGAGGTCGTATGTCTGCTGCATGTAGATCAGATAAAGCAGGTTCTGGGAATCAGCGGGATAGAGACTGAGGAGTATTCCTGGAGAAGCAGGAAAAAGAAAGGTGGTGCTCAGATCGATCTGCTGATTGACAGAAAGGACAAAACGATCACCATCTGCGAGACGAAATACCATTCGAAAAAGTTCGAGCTGAGCAGCAAATACAGTGAAGATCTGGCAAACAAGAGACAAGTATTTATAGAAGAGACAAAGACAAGAAAAGCCGTCAATATCGTGATGATCACCTCTTACGGACTGACGGATTCCAGCAACCGGCACATGATCACAAATGAAATCACTGAAGACCAGCTCTTTGTCTGATTTCCCGGGAAAACATTGGAAAACAACAAGTCATTACCCATCATAAAACTCGCTGAAATCAGCAATAAGATGATACCGTAAGCTTCCTGCAGGGGAAGGATTGCGGGCATAAGCCTCCGTGAGGGGGCTTTTTCTTTGCCGTGCCCGCTTATGGAAGGAGCTGATGCAATTAGTGAATACAATTACGAAAATCACCGCCGTCCTGTCCGGCGCGATGCTCTTCGGGGCGTCCTATGCATTGCCGGTACATGCGGACGAGTCGCTGAACGAGACGAGCGCGATCGTCATTACGGTAAATGACGAAACGCATACCTATGAGGCATACCGGATCTTCAAAGGCCGCGTAGCCACCGACGGCACGATCGCCGACCTGGAGTGGGCTGAAGGCATTGACCCGGCCGGCTTCCTGTCCGCACTGAAAGCGAGCGCGAAGTTCGGGGCAGACAACCCGTTCGCTTCCTGCGAGAGTGCGCCGGATGTTGCCCGCGTGCTGAAGGAGCAGGCCAATGATTCCGACTTCATGAAGGAAGTAGGCAAGCTCGCCGCGAATCACAAAGCCGAAAAGCGCACGGACAGCGATCCGGCAGGCAACGTCATCAGTGTCACCGGTGCCGGGTACTACCTTGTGCTGGACGTGACGGAGGATACCGCACCCGACGAAGCCAGATCCGAGTCGTTGCTATGGACGACGCAGGCGGAGAATGAGATCAGTGCCAAGCGGGAAGCCGTATCTATTACCAAGACCGTGACGGACAGGAACGGCAATGCCGCCAAGACAGCCGACTATACGAAAGGGGACACGGTTCCGTACACGGTCACGTTCAGCCTGCCGGACAACTATGCGGACTATGACAGTTACAGGATCGTCATCAGGGATACGCTGGCGGACGGCCTGTCCTATGCGGACGGCAGCTTCCGCGTCACTGCCGACGGGCAGCCACTCTCCGAAGTGCCGGTCATAGACGGCCAGGGCTTCACGCTGACGATCGAAGACCTGAAACAGTCCGCTCCGGAAGCATCCGAAAGCGTCACAGTCACATATGAGGCGCTGGTGAAGGACACCGTGAACCTCGGCTCCGTAGGCAACCCGAATACGGCGGAGGCGGAGTATTCCAACGATCCGAACGGCACGGGTACCGGGACGGCAACCCCGTCCGGCGCGAACGTCTATTCGTTCGAGCTGAAAGTCGAGAAGAAGGACGCGGATACCGGCGAGGCGCTGAACGGCGCGACCTTTACGCTCTCCGGCCCGGGTGGCTACACGGAAACGATCGAGGGCGCGGAACTGTCCGTGTTCGAGTTCAAGGGACTGGAAGCGGGAACCTATACCCTTACGGAAGAAGCTGCACCGATGGGCTTCAACTCCGTGGACCCGGTCACCGTCATTATCGAGGCCGAACATTCCGGCGAGGACGGCCTGACGGTACTCACGGTACGGCAGGGTGACGGAGACGCGGTGGAAGGCGACCTTTCCAGCGGCATCGTGGAGATCGTAGTGAGCGACGAGGCGGGAACGGTCCTGCCGAGTGCCGGCGGAACGGGCGTGTACGCGATCTACGGCGCCGGGGCGGCTGCGCTTGCGGCAGGCGGCGCGGCATTGCTGAAGAGCCGGAAAAAGGAGGACGAGGAATAGGAAGATAGCCTGATCAGGGCGGAAAGGATGCGGCAATACGCCGGTGCTCAGCAGGGGGGTGACAGATATGTGGATACAGTCTAAAACCAGCCGGCTGAGCCGCATCGCCGCCCTTCTTTTTATTGCGCTCGGCCTATGCCTGATCGCCTACCCGGCATTCTCGGACCGCTGGAACGCCTTAAGGCAGTCACGGGCGGTCGCGGTTTACAGCCGTGCAACAGGGCAGAAGGACGAAACTGAGATCGAAGCGGAGCTGCAGAAAGCGCAGGAATTCAATGCAAGGCTCGCATCCATGGGGAATGCCCGCTTCGCCCTGGAGGAAGACAGCAAGCTGCATGCAGAATACGAAAGCCTGCTCGATGTGACGGGCACAGGCATCATGGCCTATATCGAGATTCCCGGCTATCGGACGGTGCAGCCGGTCTACCACGGCACAGGCGAGGCAGTCCTCCAGGTGGCGGTCGGCCATCTGGAAGGAACGTCCCTGCCGACAGGACAGCCGGGCACGCACGCAGCGTTCGTTGGCCATGACGGGCTGCCTTCGGCAAGGCTCTTCACCGACATCACGAAGATGAAGGAGGGAGATTTGTTCCTCGTCCATGTATACGACCGGGTATTTGCCTATGAAGCCGACCGGATCATCACGGTCGAG
>JAFRCB010000068.1 GCA_017404585.1 Lachnospiraceae bacterium | reverse complement strand
TTGGCCATAGCTTCAAGCATCGACGTCACTGTCTGGACATCTTGTCCTGCAGCGTTCAAGTTCGCGGCGCAGTTCTTATACGCTCCGCCGAGCTGCTCTGCAGACGTGTTACTATTCGCCTGAGCGTAAGCAAGCATGTCCGCAAAATACGCTGACTCGCTTGCCTCCATCGAGAACGCGCTCAGATAGTCAGTGACCATATCAGACGCAGCGCCGAGCTCCATTCCGGATGCAGCAGCAAGATTGAGAACTCCGCCCAGAGCACTGGCCGACTGATTTGCATCCCATCCGGCGAGAGACATATACTTGAGCGCCTCAGCCGATTCGGTCGCCGAGAACACGGTCGTCGCGCCATATTCTCGGGCCGTAGCCTCTAAGAGCTCAAAATCCTCGCCGGTCGCGCCAGACAGTGCTTGGACCTCCGCCATCGTTCCGGAGAATTCGGTTCCAAGTTGCATGATGTTTCCAGCCAGCCGCTTCACCCCCTGCCACGCTTCACGGATTGCATCCGCGGCAAGGTTGGCCAGCGTCATCTTCATCATTGAGAACCCTTCATCCGCTTTCCGGGCGGCCTCATCAGCATCATCGAGCGAGTGATCCAGTTTATCCGCTTCTTGTTTGGCAGCGGCCATCTTGACCTTGTTCTCCTGAAGCTCGGTGCTCAGCTTCTCAATCTGCTGGGCGAGTTCCTGCGACTCTTCAGTCGTGTCTCCCTCTTCAAGCTGCAACTCGATATATTTTGCCTATAATTGCTCCAGCGTGGTGCCTTGCGTCTTGATTGTGCCTTCCAGTGCGTCGGTCGCGTTCTCTGTCTTGTCCATTCCAGATCCGAGCTTGTCAACAGCCGTGTATGCCGCCTCGAGCTTGGCCTTGTTCTCGTCAATGTCTCCAGATAATGACTGGATCTGCTGAGCGAGCTCCTGGGCTTCCTGCGATCCTTCCTGTCCATTCAGCTGATAATCCGCGTATGCCTTGACGAGTCCCTGTAGGTCCGTCTCCTGCTGCCGGATCTTATGCGCCAGCTGTTCGCCAGCGCTCGCCGCATCAAGCGTTTGCTTCGACATACTGTTCAGACTGCTCACCGCGCGGTTCATCGCGGCCTGCAGCGATGGTGACAATATGCCGCCGATCTCTATGTTGGTTTGTATTTCTTTCATAATGGCCTCCCCGTTTTAATGGCGACGCTTCGATGGCGGAGCAGGGTTGTGCGACCGCTTTGCAGCGCGTTTGTTTTCCTCTGCCAGGTCCTCCGCTGCTTCCGCGTACTCCATAATGAAGTCCGTTATTCTTTTTCTTTCGAGGTCGGCTTGGCTGGTGTGGTAGACTCTGGCGTAGTCTCTGTAGCATTTTCTGAGCCGCTTTCCTGTGAATCCTGTTCCGAGGATAGAATAAAATTTCGGCCGATTTTCATGACCTCCACGGCATCCTTTCCCTTGATTCTTTCCAGATCTTCAAACTCAAACTGCGGATTCACCGCGATGATTGCAGCATACCCGAGATAAAGATGGAACCCAAAGTCGAACTCAGCAGCAGGAGACAGACTCATAGTCTTCATACCAGCAGCGGCCTTCTTCTTCGCATCCGCGGTCGCGAACAGGATCCCGTCGATCTCGTTGATGTCATAAGTGACTTCATCCACATCTTTGCCATTGACCTTGATTGGCTTGTTTAGTTTTAACGTTTCCATGTTTTGCTCCTTTCTGAAAAAACAAAGCCACCACCCAGAAAATGAGCAGTGGCTTTGAATGATTGCATTGTCGCCAGATTTACAGCAACGGAGTAATGTCCTCCATGTAGTCGATGCCGTTGATTCTCAGGATCTGAGAGAGACGGTCGACGCACATGTACTCTTCACCGCCGACGTATATCTGCTGCCTTGTCACCGTGTAGGTTGATTCTGCTTCCGTGGCGCTTCCGGTCTCGATTTGAGTTTCCGGTGTCTTAGTAGGAATGCACTTGATGAATGCTTTGCAGCCTTCAGGTTTCACGGTGCCATCTGAAGTGACTACGTCCTGGACCCATCTGAATTCAAGATTGAGCGGCTTGAGGGCGTTCATCTTACCGAGGCCCTTATCGATCCCGATCTTGTTGATCGTGAGTTCCATGTTCTCAAGCAGTCCATACAGAGGAACAGTCATGTTTCCCATCGCCTGGATATCCGTGGTCATGAATTCGAGCCCCGGAAGAGTGAACGTGACGTCCTTTGCGACGAGCTCGCTCTCGCAGTAAACAGTGTCGGCCACAACCGGGCCTTTGTTATCGAGCCATTTTGACATTGATGCTCACCTCCTTAAGCTTCAAAGAAGGCAGCAAAGCCTTCATCCGTATAAGTTACGCGAGCAGTGCCTGACTTGAAGACCGGCGTATTCGTGACATTGAAGTGCCAGACGAAGTCGCCGTTCATCATATCGCTCAGGCTGTTCTCTGACTCGACGAATTCGACAACCGGCGAGCCGATCAGCGCTCCGATGCTCTTCAACCTGTCGAGTTTCGCCTTCTCGAAGTTCAGAATCGAATCTTTGTCCTGAGGCGTCATTGGCTGGTCGATCTGAGTGCCATGGTCCACCTGGAAGCTGTTCGTGATATACATGAGAGTCCTGAGAGTGGCATCGAAGATCGATCTCTCGTCCATGTTGCCGCCATAGATATAAGCGGGTGTGTGCGGACCCCAGAGGACCCATCTGCCAGCCCAGAATGCAGCAGTCGTGATTCCCTTCTCGTTCAGGCCGTTTGCTGTCTCCTGGTCAAATCCCTGATTCTTCGGTGTAGACCCGAAGTACTGAGCTGTCGCCATGATCTCCTTGTTTGAAGGTGACTCAAACGGAACACCCTCATGCGAGAGATCTGTTGCCATCATTGTCGCAGCGCATACTGTTGACAGGTGGAATATCCTGCCGGCTCCATCCTTCACCTCAGGCCAGAAGACCTTGGAGTTCTCGGATGTATATCCCTTCGACGCTTTCCATGTGATTGCTTCAGCTATTGTCGCAACCGTGGCTTTGTACTTCACGATGACCTTATTCTCTGAATACAGAGAACCACCGCTCTGAAGCGTGACCGTCAGAGTTCCGGACGAATATGCCAGCGTGTAGTCTGTTGTCAGGGCGCCCTTTGTAGTCCCTGCAGCATTCCAGACTTCAACAGTGCTTTCTATCAGCTTCGCATCTGCGACAGTTGCGACATGACTGTTGACCGTAGCCTCTTCACTCTTAGCATCCTCGACCGGGATATCAGCGAGGGCGAAGCCATCCCAATGCCCGTTCAGCTTTGTGACCTTACTCACCATAGCTGTATAGACCGCCGGGATATGGCTCCAGCCTGGAGCTGCAAGGATGTTCAGGATCGCGTTATACTTTGAATAGAGAAGATCAAACGCATAGAGTCCTTTGTAAACACCCTCCGATGTCTTGGATCCGATAATTGCGGAAGAGTCCACCGCATCCGCGTCGATTTCGTAGTACGTCGCATTCACCGTTGTGCTCGATGATGAGCCCAGCAACTTCAGCATGACCGTACCTTTTGCGAAGTTATACTCGACGCTGTAATCTGTACCCTCTGTCATGCCGGCAAGCGCCAGTGTGTCGAGGATGATCGTGTCGCTTTCGATCTCGCACCTGAAGTTTGAGAATGTGAGCGACTTTGTGACCTGTGTCGATTTCCTGTGAGCAGTAGGATCGAGCACATTCACGACGTAGATCGGGCCGATGTTCTGCACTGTGTTGTCAAAATGTTCAGCAAACGCCTCACACAGCGTGAACTTGTCCCAGTCTGGAGCATAGCCGAGCATGTTTGTGGCTTCGGCCATGTTAGATACTTTGATCGGTTCATTGACGAGATTCTTGGTCGCATAACCTCTGATCAGGTTGACCGGAGCGGTTCCGATGTAGCCGACTACAACGTCACCGGCTCTGACACTCTGGGCCTTGCTTGCAGTAATCTCGCCATAAGCTCCATGAATGTAAGCCATTTATAACCTCCTTAGATTAAATCTTCATAAGCTGTCGGCACCATCGGAGTTATCCCGGTCTCCAAATCGAAAGTGATCCAGTTATGCCAATAAGGATAATAATCCCAGATGTTGCCGTCTTCTGTGAAGAGCCCGAATTTGATGTCGGACTCCTTTACAAGCCTGAGACCGTTGATGTACTCTTCTTTCTCAAGCTTTCGCAGAATAAGGTCAGCAAAGTTGAACGCATCCTTCCAGCCGTTCATGTTACGCTTGTAAGTCTGCGAGGATCCCTCGGATAGTCTGTAATAAGAATACCCACCCAGCGCCTCTTCGTTCTTCCTCGGCATGTACGTCCCATCGCTATGCGTGCCAGGATTCCAACACGATAGACAGAGCCGTATCTTGAGGATACGTTTGCCTTCTTTGAGATCGTCGGAACCTTCCATAAGCTGAGCACACACAGAAGGAATCGGTGCCGCTACGTTCGGCGGCAGCCTGTCCTTACCTGGTACATACAGCGGGAACGCTGCCGGATGTGTAGTCGCGACGTTATAATCATCGTCGTTCAAGTAGTCATCCGGCACTTTTAGCTCTATTTCTTTACAAACGTCATCCAGCCAGGCGACAACATTGTCGACGCACTCGGTAAAGTTCATACGCTGCCTCCTTATCCTGTTCTGTTCTGGCGTAGCGCTACTTCAGCGAGTCCCATGTTCCGGCCAGCTTTGATGATGATCATCTCACGGCCATCCACATTGAGAAGCCTTCCTGGATCGAGGTCCCTCGGAAGATCGTCGACTTTGGCGAATATCATGACATCCGCCTCAACCAGTCCAAGAATCTGTCCTTTTTTAAGTGTCTCCAGCTGGTCATTGTTCATAACCACCGTCACATTGGATCCTTCGATTTTATGCTCCTCTCCGAACTCGTCAAGGTTCAGAAAAACCGAGTCCAGATCTTCAGCGATCTGATCCTTAAAACTCACTTCTTTGCCTTCTTCTCAGATTTAGCTGCGGTTTTCTTGCCTACGCCCCGCTCATCCGCAGCCTTGGCGGATTTCTTTTCCGGTTTGCTTTCCTTTGCAGGCTTTTCCGGATCCGCCTCATATTTCGCCACTCCCTGTCCAACAAGCTTCGCTTCCTCTGCCTTACTTGCCGAGAATGGCCCTGATTCCGGTGTCATGGCATGGATCTCTCCATTCTCCGTGACAAGTCCGTAAGTGCCTTTTATCATTCTGATCATGATGCTTCCTCCTATTCCGGATCCGCGGCACTTAAGTCAGGCATCTCATCATCGTCCTCTTCGGCTCCTCGGATGGCTGCTATGATGTCAGCCTTCTTGGCGCGCTTCGGGATCTCAATGCCGAGTCCATCAGCAATCGCCGACAGTTCGGCGTTCGTTTTAGACTCAAGTGCCTGATCCTCTTTGACATCAGGCTCGTCTTCCGGCTCTGCTTCCCGAACTTCTTCAGGCGCCTCTACCTCTGCCTCAGGTGCATCCTCTTTCGTTTCCTTTTCCGGAACAACTTCGTCAACTACCTTGGCAACACCGAGATTCACGAGCCGTTCAGCCTCTTCATCGTTTACCTCAAAGGGCGGATCGCTCGCTTTCTTCGGTTCAACAACGAAAGGGCTGGGACGGAAGCCATATGTGCCATTGATGATTTGAATCAGTTTCATGGTTAGCTCCTTTCTTCACTTTGCCATGGCTTAAGATACGGCCTGAGCAAAGATTCTCCATGGCGCCATGTTCTTAGGCGCTGGGAGCGGACGAGATGCAAGTCTCAGCTTTCTGGTGTCTTTGTCCTGATTGACAACAAACTTCGGGATCCTCTGGCCTGTGAATGTCTCCTGCTCATCCGATCCGTAAGGGATCTGAGTGACCGCGCCATAGTATCTCTTGCCGCATCCGGCAGCTGTTACCATAGCAGATTTCACCGGGAAGAAGCTCTGTGCCTGATTATTGTCGTCTATGTACTTCTCGCGAGCAACAAAGATGTCAAGCATATAGCCATCGAAGTTCAGTCTTCCGACACGTGATACTCCCGGATAATTAATCTCAGCGTCCATATCGCCCAACTCATAACGTCTGTTATCAAGAAGTGCCTGAAGATCTGAGAACTGGCTCACCGTAGACCATGCTGTTGCTCCAAGAACGAGATCTGTCGCTGGAAGTCCGGATTCAGCAAGCTCGTCGCACATGGCAACAACATCCGCCTTCATGATTGCAAATGTGGTCCATGTTGTGCCGGTGTATGCAGCAGGGTTTGATCCGTTTGAATCGTAAAAATAGATGTCAAAGGCCTGCCCCTGAGTTGCTGCGTCGATATATTCCTGCACCGTGACTTTGTTGTTGATCATAGTCTGTGCAGCCATCCACTCTTCACGCCTTGTGATTCTGCTTGTAAGCTCTTCCATGTCACGTACCTGCAGAGCGCGAGCTCTTTCGGCTGGTGTGCTACCCGGATAGAGCGCTTCGCCAAATCCTCTCTTTCTGAGGTCATCAAGTGTAAGCAGCCTCGACGGTGCAATCATAGGTGGCTCAAATTCGAGCAGCTGGTACCCGTTGCGTGCAACCGGAATGTCACCAGCCTTTGGATCTACGAACGGCGCCATTTTCCTGTCACCATCTTTGAATTCGACCAGCACCTTATCGGTTGCGAATTCATCTGTGTCACCAAAGTAACGATCACGGAAGAATGTGGT
>JAFRCB010000067.1 GCA_017404585.1 Lachnospiraceae bacterium | reverse complement strand
CAATTGAGAATTATATCCACTACTACAACACCAGAAGACTGCAGCGCAGACTTGGCATCCTGACGCCGATGGAGAAGCATGAGTTGTGTCTAGCCGCATAAAAAAGCGGCCAGCAGCCGAAGCTGCTAGCCGTGAAAAACTTTTATATTATTTCATTGTCCTCTTGACGGGGTGCACCTCATTCTGCTCCAAGCGCAGACCGGTTTTTGCAGTGTGTACTGCTGTGTGTACCAACCAAAATCATAACCACTAGTGAACTAGTGGTTTGCTCAGACCCCAGAGGGGTCAGTACTTGCTGACCCCTGAAAGGGGTACCGAGGTTTATCATCGCATCACTACTACAGGCAGCCACTTGAAGTGGCTGTCTTTTTTGCCCTTTTACTTCCTGCTACCCGTAAACGGGTCCATGTACTCTTTCAGAGAAATTTGGTCTTTGGTGTAGTCTTCTTCCAGTTGGTTCTTGATGTAATCTTCTATCATTTTCGCATTCTTCCCTACTGTGTCCACGTAGTAGCCTCTACACCAGAAACTTCTGCTTCCGTACTTGTACTTGAGATTCGCATGCCTGTCAAAGATCATCAGTGCGCTCTTACTCTTGAGCGTTCCCACAAATTGTGCTACACTCATATACGGTGGAATGCTCACCAGCATGTGTATATGATCTGGGCACGCCTCCGCTTCGATGATCTCAACTTTCATCTCATTGCACAGTTTTCGAAAGATTTCTCCTATGTCTTGACGCAGTTGCTTGTATACTACTTTTCTTCTGTATTTCGGTGCAAACACAATGTGGTATTCGCATCGGTAGCTCGAATGTGCTGTGTGCTTTAATTCATTTTTCACCTATAAAACCTCCTAGATATCGTAGTGATGCGGTCGCCAAACCATTCCTACTATATCATGGGGGTTTTATTTGCCAAGGCTTTTTATTCACCCCTGGTAGTACCAGGGGTTTTGTCATGCTGAAAGCGCCAAGCAAAAAGCCTTGAATCCGTTGGGATTCAATCCATAGGGATACTAAACTCAGCGCATTGCAGGGCATGGGATTTACATTTATTACTCCCACCAAAGCAACGAAATCCGAACCTTGTGCCGATCGGCGACGGGTTCGGGTTTCTTGTTTTTATCGACTACTTCAAATAACCGTTTTTGCACATTCGACAGCTATGCCCTCCTTCGCTATGATGAAACCATCACGCGAAGGAGGGCGTTTTTAATGCGTTACAAAATCAAAATCAATGACGACGAGCGCCAGCTGATCGTCAAGGCGCTGTACGACTGGCGCAATGAGCTGCCCGCGGACAGTTTGCTCCGCCCTGATCTGGAGCAGCTGATTCTGAAGATCATTGACACACCGGACGCGAGCTTTAGGAGGAAGGTATTGGAATGAGCGAAAAACTGACTTACCATTGGGAAGGCGATTATCTGATCCCTGATTTAATCCCGCCGGAATCGCCGCAGATCGGCATCTGGGGCGAACGCAGGCGGCGGTTTCTTCGCACACATCAAAAGCCAATTTATGACGCCATGCTGATGAGTGGGACGCTCAACGAACATCTGGAGGAAGTCGATCAAGCTGCGGAGGAAATGCTGGATCGGCTTCTGATGCAAATGGCAGATTGCGAGGGTGTCGCCGAGCAGCTAAAAGCAGAAGATCAGTTGACTTGGGCGCAGCGGATGAACGCTATTCGCGCCTGCGCGGAGAGGATTGTGACATCCGACTTAATTAACGATTAAAATAGAAGTCCCGCACCGGTCGGTGCGGGATGATCTCGCTGGTATGTGTGAGAGCGCGGGCGGGAATGCGTTTTCAAATAATTCGCCGCGTTCGCATGGGACCGAATGGACCGCGCAGAGCATTCTGTATGCTTCCTCTTCATACAGCAGATACAGCTGGAATTCCCGGACGCTGACTGTACTCTGAATAAAGCCGTTTTGGCTGAAACGTTCTCCCTATCAGAAGTCCACCTTTTCTCCCAGCGGGCGCTCCAGCAATTCCGGGTTTTCCAACAGCTTCCGAAGAAGCCGCACGGTTTTTGAATAATAATAGCCATCGGCAATCCGCTCATCAATTGTAAGACCGAAATCAATGCTGTCGCGCATCTCGACGTTCCCTTCCTCATCAAAGAAGGGACGTTTTTTCCTCTCGCCAATGACGCAGAACACTGAGCAGGTCCCCCAGTTGGTCAAATGGTGATAGCCGGAATGGAGTTGAATGGAGCCCAGATTGGTCAGCACCACCGAGGCGTAATAGGGATCGGTGGCAATCACGTCCTTGGGCATCCAGCCGTGGCGGTCCAGGAACCGCGCGCCCGCGCCGACCAGCTTCAGAAGCGTGTGCGGCGTTTTCTGGATGATGTCCATAGCGGCAGTAGACGGATCCTTTTTCTCACTGCGGCACAGGGAAACCTGGCGGAAAATCTCATCATGGATGGTGTCAATGGTGTCACCCTCTTTGGAATGAATAAACGCCAGCGCCTCACCGCCGTTGTCCGAGAAAATCTTCTTCACCGTAAACGCTGCTGATACCTCCTTTCGCTGATACATGGTTTGATTCGCAATAAAACGGTTCATTTTCGGACGCTGTGTGATCACCTTTAGCAGAGCAGCAACCATGATCTGAAAGAGATTATATGGATATGCCGGGTTTTCCGCGTTCTTCCGCGCCAGATAAGCGTTCACGTTCGTCAAATCAATCCGCTCAGAGATAAACGCCTCATTGTCACAGCGGTTGGGATACATGAGCGGCATGATGGTGTGCATGGAATCCAGCCTTTTCAGATAAACGCCGTCCTTACGGTTTGTCAGGCTTCCTTTTGTCATGTTTTATGGCCCCTTTTTCTCTATGATAAGAATAGGATACCTAAAAAAGATAAAGTGAATCTAAACTCGTGTACCGGCACAGTTTCGTTTCGGTTTATATTTTGAGGCTATGATAATGGAAGAATATGAAATAGCGGAGGAATGTGTATGACAACCGCAAATAAAATCACGGTTTTCCGAATGCTGATGGTGCCGGTTTTTGTGATACTGCTTTATCTGGATTTTCCGGGTGCAGGTTACTGGGCGTTGGGCGTTTTTATCCTTGCAAGCGTGACCGATACTGTGGATGGCTATATTGCCCGGCATTATGATCAGGTGACAGATTTCGGAAAATTTCTTGACCCGCTGGCAGATAAGCTGCTGGTGATCTCCGCCATGGCAGTATTTACGGAACGCGGGTATATGCCGGGTTGGGCGCTTGCGCTGGTGGTTGCCAGAGAGCTTGCAGTAACCGGATTGCGGCTCATTGCGGTACAGAACGGACGTGTGATCGCTGCAGGCTGGTCCGGAAAAGTCAAAACGACTGTGACGATGGTCGGTATTGTGTTGATGCTTGCTTTCGGCATCCCGCAGGGGCTCGCATGGCTGAACAATACGGTTTGGATTCTGGTTGTGATCACGACCGTCTGGTCCGGCACGGAGTATTTCATCCGAAATCGGGATGTATTGAAGGAATCTGAAAGCGGGAGTGTCCTTTCATGAAAGATCGAGTCATTTACGGCGCGCTGCTCATGGCAGGGATGCTGCTTTGTGTGTTCCTGTCTCCGGTCACGCGCGTGGTGTTTTTTGCCGCAGCGGGGATTCTCTGCATGTATGAATACTGCGCCCGTCTGCGGGAGAGCGGCATTCATTGCGCCTTTTGGGCGCTTTCCCTGTTTCTGATTTCCGCAGCGGTACTGGCGCTGCTTGGCGCGGAGACAGAGCTGTGGTGCGCTGTATTCGCCATCTTCGTGTTTCTCTCGATGAGCTCCGGCATTTTCGACGCAAAGATATCCGTCCGCGGAGCGGTTTACACGGCGGCGGGACTTGCATATCCCGGTGTATTCTTTGCCTGGATCATCAGCATTTCAGTCACGGAGCTGTGGCTGAAAGCGCTGACCTTGGCCTGCCTTTCCGTCTGGGTTTGCGACAGCGCCGCCATGTTTGGCGGGAAGCGCTTCGGAAAGCATAAGCTCGCGCCTGCAGTGTCACCCAACAAGACCGTGGAGGGCAGCATCTGCGGCGCGGTCAGCGCAGCCGCAGTCGGCGTGATCGTATGGGCTCTGGGGCAGTGGATTGGCGCGCTCAGCGGCATTTCATTGTGGCTGAGTATCTTGATCTGCGTGATTGCATCCACCGTTGGACAGATTGGTGATCTTGTGGAATCTCTGATCAAGCGCATGATCGGGATCAAGGATTTTTCCGATCTGATTCCGGGCCACGGCGGTATGTTTGACCGGGCGGACAGCCTGCTGTTTGCCATACCGACGGCATATCTGATCCTGCGGCTGGCAGGAATGTAAAGGAGCGGAAGCATGGATCAAAAGGAAGTTCTTCACTTTCCGAAACGGGCCCTGTTTGTAGTGAATCCCGTCGCCGGGCGCAAAACCATCCAAAAGTATTTGTCGGACTGCATCCGCGCACTGATGGACGCGGGATATCTGGTCACGACGATGGTCACCTCTGCCCGCGGTGAGGCGGCACAATATGCCAGAGTATACGGGAAGTTCTACGATCTGGTGGTGTGTGCCGGCGGAGACGGGACGCTGAACGAAACTGTTACCGGGTTGGTACATGGCGGCAGACCTGTGCCGGTGGGTTACATCCCGTGCGGAACGACAAACGATTTTTGTGCCTCCCGAGGTCTGCCCAGAGACATTCCCGGTGCGATCGAGCACGTTGCTTCCGGCACACGCCGGATTTATGACATTGGCTGCTTTGAAGACCAATATTTCACCAATGTTGCCTTGTTCGGTGCATTCTCCTGGATGGCTTATACCACCGATCAGGAGCGGAAGAACCGGCTGGGCTACGGGGCTTATGTGCTGGATGGGATGCGCGATCTCTCCCGATTGAAGCCGATCCACATGAAGCTTACGGCAGACGGGGAAACTTTGGAGGACGACTATCTGTTGGGCGCGGTGAGCAACGCTAAATCATTGGGCGGGTTTCTGGATTTGTCTGGACAGGGCGTGGAGCTTGCCGATGGGCTGCTGGAGCTGGTGCTGGTGAAAGCTCCGCACAGTCTGACGGATCTGGATCAGCTGGTACGCTGTGTTGTTGCGAACGATTTTTCTGCCCCATGGCTGACGCTGCGCCACGCAAGGGAAATCACAGTATGCAATCCTCCGGAGCTGCAATGGTCGCTGGACGGAGAGCAATCCGGCTTCTATGAGACGGCGCACATCCGTGTGCTCCCCCGTTTTCTGGAGCTGCAGGGTGGGGAACCTCGAGGGAAGACAGGGAAAGAATCATGAAACCCAAATCACAAAAGCTGATGCGGATCAGCACAGGAATCTTCCTGCTCGTTTGGGCGGCGCTGATCATGCTGCTGTTTCACAAGGTGGGCAGCCTTTCCCTCAGCGATCTGCTGGCCTACCGACCGGAAAAACCAATACTTGCAGTGTTGGCACTGCTACTGATGTTCGCACTAAAGAGCATGGACGCGGTGATCCACTGCGGCGTGCTGTTTGCGGCAGCCGGACTGATGCTGCCGCTTCCGGCAGCCTTCACGGTCAATATTCTGGGAATCGTGCTCATGTCTGTCATTCCCTACGCCGTGGGACGGCAATTGGGTCTGGAAGCGGCTGATGCCCTGCGGCAGAAACACCCTCGCCTTAGAGAAGCGGAGTCCTTCCAATCCCGACACGCGGTTCTGGTTTCCGCGCTGCTGCGCACTATCGGATTGCCAACCAATGTGACGGGGATCTATTTGGGCGCCATGCAGTTTGAGTTCCTGCCCTATCTTGAGGGCTCTGTGCTGGGCATGCTTCCGCTCCTGATTTTCTTCACGCTGATCGGCACCAGCGCCGATGATGTGCACTCCCCGCTGTTCATCGCATCCGTTGCAGGTCAGATTGTGCTGACGATATTGTCCGCGCTGGTCTATGCCGCCCTGCGAAAGCGGGACAGGCAGAATCATTCCAACGGAAGGTGAGTTTCACGATATGAATACAATACAATATCAAACCGATTTGAAAAGCGGCGTGCATTCCCTGCAAGCGTGGACGCAGCAGGAACTGACACAGCGCTATGGGCGAGGACGCAGAATGATCCATGGGATGAGTGTGGATTTCTCGCTCTTTCTGACCTACAGCTTTGCCGGATGGCTGTGGGAGAGCACTGTGTGCTCTCTGTACAATTACGGCAAGCTCATCAATCGCGGGTTTCTCAACGGCCCCTATTGTCCCATTTACGGCTGCGGCGGTCTGCTGGCAGTCCATTTGCTCAGTGAGCTGGAGCATCCCTCTGCCCGATTTCTGGCCAGCGGTACGCTTTGCTGTGCTCTGGAATACGCGACCAGCTGGGGTATGGAAAAGCTGTTTCATGCCCGCTGGTGGGATTATTCCAATAAACCGTTCAATCTGAATGGCCGAATTTATCTCAACGGATTTCTCGCCTTTGGCGCTGCAGCATCGCTTTTGGTTGACCGTCTGGATCCGAAGCTCCGAGAGAAGATCAATGCACTGCCTCCGGCTTTGGTAGACATGGCTGCCGCCGCGGCGTTGATTGGCTTTGGCACCGATTCTGCGATCACGATTCTGGGCGTCATGGGCTTCAGCCGCCAGTTGGAACAGCTTGCGGCAATACTCGAATCCGGGCTGGAGCAGCTGCCTGCGGCGGAACGGATTCACGCGGCTTATGAACGCATGAACACCCAGCAGCGCCGGATTCTCTCTGCCTTCCCGCGGCTGCGAGCGCCGGCAAACAACCACACGCTATCCGCGATTCGACATCTGATTTCAGAAAGGAATGGCCAGTATGAATGAGCATCAAAATCCTGTGCCGAATATCGAAGGCAGATTGCGCCACGGAATCTTGCGCGTGCCGGAGGCAACGTATGACGCGACGGGAATTGTCGTCAATGGCCGCCGAATCAAATCCTTTGTGTTCACCACGGATCTTGCCATCATCCGAAATTGTGACGCCGATGCGGTTTTTGCCGTCTATCCGTTCACGCCCCAGCAGGCGATCAGCGACGCAATTATCAAGGGATCTTATGTTCCTGTATTCTGCGGCGTTGGCGGCGGCACGACCAAAGGGCTGCGCACCGTTGGCCTGGCAAAGGATGTGGAGAGTCAGGGCGCGATGGGAGTGGTGCTGAATGCGCCGATCTCTGATCTGAATCTCGCGGCAGTGGCGCGCGCCGTGGACATTCCGGTTGTGATTACCGTAACGAATAACAGGACTGATATCCAGCGTCGCCTGGAGGCAGGGGCATCCATCCTGAATGTTGCAGGCGGCAGTGAGACAACGCAACTGGTTCGCTGGATTCGTGAGCAGCATCCCACTGTGCCAATCATCGCCTCCGGCGGGAATACGGAGAAAACCATCCGTGCAACGGTAGAGGCAGGCGCGAACGCCATCACCTACACACCGCCATCGACCAAGGAGCTCTTTCGAGAGATGATGGCGAAATACCGGGATATGTAAAGGAAGAACGGCAGAGCATACT
>JAFRCB010000066.1 GCA_017404585.1 Lachnospiraceae bacterium | reverse complement strand
CCTACTTCAAGTCCGTCCATATAGACCACATAGTCGATGGCCGGATTGAATGTAACTGTATAAATCATGCGTTCACCTCCTCAATGACTGCCAGTTTCTTATATGATTCTTCCGGACATTTGTCCGTGATAATAACAACTTCATCAATCGAAGCAAAAGACACAGCCGAAATGCTCCCGAATTTGCTGTTGTCTGCCAGCACATACGCTTTTGAAGCCCGCTTGACTGCCTCGGCTTTGACCATTGCCTCCTCGACATCCGGTGTTGTGAGGCCCTTCTCTGCATCGATTCCGTTGGTTCCGATGAAAGCTTTGGTAAACTCATACCGGCTCAGGCTCTCAACGGCAAGTGAGCCGTCAATCACCTCTGTCCGATACGTGGCCTGCCCCGGAAGCACATAGACTCTAAACCCTCTCTCGGCCAGCCTGAGCGCGTGACGCAGCCCGTTTGTCACATAAGCGGCCTGCGTGTTTGTCAGATAATCAGCCAGCAGAAAAGTGCTGGAACCGGCATCAATAAAAACAAAATCATCGTCCTCGATCAGGGTGGCGGCATATTGCGCAATGAGGCGTTTCTCCTCAACATGCAGAACATTTTTCTCTGCCATCCCCTTCTCACGGGCGATGATTCGCTTCTTCGTCTCCGGCTGGATTGAAACAGCACCGCCGAAGACTCTCTTCAAACTCCCGCTCTCATCGAGCAGGTCGATGTCGCGCCGAACCGTCGACTCACTGACCTGCAGGATCTCAGCGAGATCACCGATCTGTACAGCCGATTCTCGGTTGACCATATCCAGGATAATCTGAAGACGTTCTTCCTGTAACACAACCTGACTCCTGTAAACGGAATGCGGGATACATATGCTGTTTCAGCATATAAGAATCATAGCATTCTCCGGAGCAGAAGTCAAGCAAAATCTTTTAAAGTCTTTTAAATTCTTTCAAACTCTTTCATTTTCTTCTAAACTCTTTCGCTGCATCTTCCGCCGCTTCATGATCCTGCGTGCAATCTCAATACCTAGTTTGTAGGCCGGCGGTCTCAGCGCCCGGTCAGCCTCCTTAAGCTTTTCCCGGATGCTGATGCCTTGCGGGCAATGCTTCTCGCATTTACCGCAGCCCACACAACGAGTGGCCACCCCCGGCTCAATCTGCAGGCAGACGTTACGGGCGAATTCAAATCTCCCCTCCCGTTTGGTGCTTAAGTACATCTGATTGTAATAATGAAAAACAGCGGGTATATCCACGCCGGCCGGACAGGGCATGCAGTAACGGCATCCTGTACAGCCGACTTTTTCCTTCTCTCTGATACAGGCTTTAATCTCTTCGACCAACTGATCATCCTCTTTGGTAAAAGAGCCGACAGCTGCTTCTCCCGCAATCCGTACATTCTCCTGAAGCATCTCGATGGAGTTCATACCTGACAGGACGCAGGTCACACCGGGCTGATTCCACAGCCACCGCAGTCCCAGTTCAGCCGCACTCATCCCGCTCCCGGAAGCCTCAAGCTTTCCGGCAGCGTTAGCGGGAAGATTGACCAGCTTGCCTCCGCGCAACGGCTCCATAATGATGACAGGAATGCCTTTCGAAGCCGCTGTCTCGAGTCCTCTCCTGCCCGCCTGGGTGTGTTCATCCATATAGTTGTACTGGATCTGGCAAAAATCCCAGTCATATGCATCGAGGATTTTTAAAAACATCTCCTGACTGCCGTGATAGGAAAACCCGATCTGCCGGATCCTGCCGGATGCTTTATGTTCCCGGATCCATTTCTCAATCCCAAAAGACTTCAGGTTCTCCCACTCAGCCAGATCGGTAAACATATGCATCAGATAGTAATCGATATAATCCGTCCGCAGCCTGGTCAGTTCCGCATTGAATGTCTTATCAATCTCCTTCATGGATTTCATGACATACTGGGGCAGCTTTGTCGCAATGTTTATTTTGTCGCGGCAATGGTTTTCTTCCAGAATTCTTCCGAGGCATTCTTCATTTCCCGGATAAAGATAAGCCGTATCAAAATAATTAACGCCCGCATCGATCGCGTAGAGCACTTCGCGCTCTGCTTTTGCATAATCGATGCCGGCGCCTTTTTTCGTAAAACGCATACACCCGTATCCGAGTTGCGAAATGAGATTACCATATTTATCCCGTCTGTAAATCATGTTGACTCCTGCCCTCTTTTGGATGGTAGAACAAAACAGCAAGAACAAACCCGCAAATCAGGCCTCCGATATGGGCGGCATTATTCACCCCTGAGTTGGTAAAGCCCATATAGAGTGTGAGGAACACCGCCAGAAAGACGCGGCGCAGGCTCAATCCCCCGACACGGCCTCTGTGTCTGATCAGACAGTAGATCACGGCTCCCATCAGACCGAGCACTGCTCCGGAAGCGCCGGCTGAAACAGCGAAATCCCCTGTCTTAAGCTCTGCTGCGGCGGACAGAACATTGCCCGCCAGTCCGCTGACCAGATAGATCACCGCATACCGCCCGGAACCGAGCAGGTTTTCAAGCGGCAGCCCTACTGCAATCAGGACGATCATATTGCTTGCCAGATGATCGATGCCGAAATGAAGAAACATTGACGTAAACAACTCATACCATTTCCCGCCGACCACATCCTGTGTCAGCATCGCCCCGTGCGTGGCCATAAAGGCCGTATCATTCGTCGATCCGGTCATAGACAGCCACAAAAAGACCGCCACATTGGCAATCAGAATTATATATGTTGTGATCGGACGATTCTCCTTCAAAGCTGTGCGACCGCCTCTCCGATATGCCGTACACCGATCAGCTTAATGCCGGTGACATTCTTGACCGAACGCATCGATGCCTGCGGCAGAACACATGTCGTATAGCCCATTTTCTTAGCCTCCAGAACGCGCTGCTCAGGCATCGTGACACCACGCACTTCACCCGAAAGGCCGACCTCTCCGAAGACGATCGTCTTCTCATCAACAGCTTTGTTGCGGTAACTGGAGACCAGGGCCAGCACGATCCCGAGATCTATAGCCGGCTCGTTCATCCTGATGCCGCCGGCGATATTGACATAGGCATCCTCATCGGACATGTCCATTCCGAGCCGTTTCGAGAGAACGGCAATGAGGAGATTAACTCTGTTGAAGTCACAGCCTGACGCCGTACGCCTCGGAAACCCGAAACTCGTTTTGGTCGCCAGCGCCTGCACTTCGACCAGCATCGGGCGGGTCCCCTCCATACAGCAGACAACAACTGAACCGGGCGCCGCTTCCGGCTTGCCCTCGAGCATGTATTCCGATGGGTTGGCCACTTCACGCAGGCCGTCCGCACTCATCTCGAATACGCCGATCTCATGAGTCGGACCGAATCGGTTCTTCACGCTGCGTAAAAGCCTGTAGGACGCGTAACGGTCTCCCTCGAAATACAGAACCGTATCCACCATGTGTTCCAGTACGCGCGGTCCTGCCACCTGTCCTTCTT
>JAFRCB010000065.1 GCA_017404585.1 Lachnospiraceae bacterium | reverse complement strand
TGTAATTAAACCGGCAAAACGGCAGGAAACGATAGATAATGCGCTTCAGGTCACGTCAGATGTCAAAGCGCAGCCTAATGATATTGCGGAGGCAAGTGTGCAGCTGCTCAGAGAGTGTTCTTATGATAAAATGGACACCAAGACTCAGGAGCAGTTCCGGGAGATGGCCAAAACGGTAGTCCGGAGATATACTTCCCCGAAAAAAGGGGACCCTCAGGAGACCGGTCTGTGCCTCTCTAAGGAAGGTGTGGATTATGTTGCCGCGATTCAGGAATCGGGCGTTGATGAGCGGACAGCAAATGCGATCCGTATCGGCGGTCAGCTCCGATACTGTCTGAAGACCAATAAATGGGAGGAGGCTTTTGAGGCTCTGACATATCTTGAAGGTCTGCCGGATGAAGAGGCGGAACGTGAGGCTGTGTACGAGGCATGCAGCAGTGCTTCGGAAAAGTATGAACAGAAGTTTGAAGGGAGTAAGAGTTCTGCAAATGCCTCTGCGGCACTCGAGTTCTACTCACGGCTTAAGAATGTCGGTTACGGAGAAGCGGAAAAACTATTAGGAAACTTTTATAAAATCGTGCTTAGCAGCGCGCATGCGCAGCGGGATGCGGGTGAATATGACAAAGCAATCCGGCTTTACGAAGTTCTTCGGGACTATGAGGAAGATGTTGTGCATGGTGACTCCGAACCGAAGCTGACGGATCAGATCCTGGAATGTGACTATCTGCAGGCCCAGGAGAAGATGGATTCGGGGGATTATGTCAAAGGTCGTTCCGGCTTCACAGAGCTCGGCGAATACAAGGATTCGGCCGACAAGGCGAATGAATGCGCATATCTTTTAGCACGGAAATACGCGTCAGATGCACATTATGATAAGGCGGCATCTCTTTACGCGGAAATTCCCGGATATAAGGAGGCGGATACCCTCTGTCTTGAAGCAAAATACAATTACTGCAGTCAGGTCTTAGCGGCACCGGACGATTTGTCATACGGCTACATTGAGGAGTTAGTTGCATCTGAGTATCCCGGCGCTCGGGAATTCAGGGACAAAATGTTCGCCTGGCATGCAGAAATTGAGACAGGTCTTGAGCTTATGCTCGGCCCTAATCAGGCGGCAGCTATCAGGGCTACGCTTTCAAGCGGACCGCCGGATGGTACTACCCATATCCGGTTTGATCTCATTGATAATGAGAATGGGGAAACAGTCACCTGGACATCCGAGGAGGAGTGTGCCAGAGGTGAGAGCAGCACAGTGTATTATCAGTTGACCAGCTACACGATAAACATATTTGAGAAAAACTATACGGTCAATGTTTACTCGGACGACGGAGCTCTGATCGGAAGCTGGAGCGGATGCTTCTCACAGGATTTTTTGAAAGATTTGCCAGATTCGTGAAAGGAATAATGACATATGTCTTATATTTGGCCAATGGCACTTGTGGTAACCTCTAATATCGTTTATCAGATCTGTGCTAAATCAGTGCCAGAGGAAATTAATCCATTTGCATCATTGATCGTTACGTATCTGATGGGAGCGGCAGCGTGCGCGGTCCTCTATTTTGTGCTTGGTTCGGATGGGGATTTGCTCAAGGAATGCGGAAAACTGAACTGGTCATCGTTTATCCTAGGCATTGTGATCGTGGGGTTAGAAGCCGGTTGGATATATGCGTATAAAGCAGGATGGCAGGTCAGCACAGGATTTATTGTACAGAGCGCATTTCTTGCGACAGCCCTTCTGCTTGTTGGATTTTTCCTTTACCATGAATCTCTGACATGGAATAAGCTGGTCGGAGTTGCCATCTGTCTGGTAGGACTGATATTTATCAATATCAAATAAACGGTTATAGGCTTGAGTAATTGCTGCTTCAAGTTGGCAAGCCATGGGGGAAAGTTCCTCTTGGACACATTTTATGGTATGATAAAACTTGGTAACGGCAAAAGGGTGTTTCCGAAGCCGTGAATATAGCCCGGATGAAAAACAGGGTGATAGAAAAGGAGAAGAGTAATGAGTAATAATACGAAGCTGATTAAAAAGATTCTCATTGCAGCGGCATTTCTTGTCTGCGTTGTCGCGCTTGCAATAATGAGCCGGGAAAGAGCAGCAGGTAATGCAGCGAATGCGACAGAGAGTATTACAACAGATAGCAGTACGGCTGAGAGCAATGCGGCAGAGAGTACTACTGCAGACAGCAATGCCGCAGGAGAGAATCAATCGGAAAATAATGAGCAGGCCTTGACTGCTTATTGGTCCGCTGATTCTGCGGCTGCCCAGAGCCTCAGAGACTATGTGACTAAAGTGACAGATGAGGCAAATGCAGACAGCTTCATTCCTGTCAAGGACCGCATTGCTGTATTTGACATGGACGGAACACTCACATGCGAGACATTCTACACCTACTATGACACGATGATGTTCATCGAGTATTGTCTGTATGATCATCCGGATCAGGTCTCGGAGGAACTGAAGCAGGCAGCCGAGGAAATCAAGCCGGGATATAAGGCAGATGAGACGCTTGCCCGAAACTTTGCCAAGGCTTATGCCGGGATGACGGTAGATGAGTTCTATGATTATGCAGTGGAATTCGGCAAAAAATACACGGACAGCTTTAACAACATGCGGTATATCGACGGCTTCTATCTTCCCATGGTCGAACTGGTAGAGTATCTGTATGAGAACGATTTCACGATCTATGTCATCAGCGGAACCGAACGCACAACGACCAGGGCTATAGTTGCTAATTCCCCAATCAAAGACTATGTCACCCCGAACCATGTAATCGGAACAGACTTTGAGGTAAAGCAGCCCGGATACGAAGATATAGCTTCAAACATGGATTTCAAGTATGCTGACGGAGATGATCTGGTGCTGACCGGCGGCTTCATCCAGAAGAATCTTAACGCCAACAAGTCCATTTATGTTGAGAGAGAAATCGGTCAGCGTCCGGTACTCGCGTTCGGAAACAGCGGCAGCGATACCAGCATGATGAATTATGCGATTGACAGCAGAAATCAGTATCCGGCAGAAGCTTACATGATCGTCGCAGACGACTCCGTGAGGGAGTGGGGAACTGCAGATTGGGCTGAAAAGTCTGCAGAGTACTCTGCAATGGGATATGTTCCTGTCTCTATGGAAAAAGACTTTGCCAGGATTTACCCGGACACCATCTCGAAGGCTGCTGAGCAGTATGTAGAGAGAGAGCAGGTTTCGGAGCCGGAAGAACAGGCAGAGGTTGAGAGTGAGGAAGAAGAGCTCGCTAACGCAGCGTAAATCAAAGGCAGCAGTATAAATTAAGGGCAGCAGCGTAAAAGCAGGTAACAGTTCAGACAGGCTGGTCATGCAGTTCGTTTCCGGCAGCAAAGCATCCATCTTCGTGAGAAAAGCATTGCCGGTCTGAACTGTTTCAAATGCAGTGAATATCTATGAAGAATCAGTGGAATTCGATGGATCGTATCATTTTTCATATTGATGTGAATTCAGCCTTTCTCTCCTGGAGCGCGGTCAAGCGTCTTAGGGAGGATCCGAATGCGGAGGACCTTCGGCTCATTCCCTCCGCAGTCGGCGGCGATGTCCAGACGAGGCACGGAATTATCACGGCAAAGTCGATCCCGGCCAAAAAATACGGGGTCACGACAGGCGAGCCGGTCGTCTCAGCGCTCAAAAAATGCCCTCAGCTTGTCCTCATTCCGGGTGACCGGGTGACATACCGCAAGTATTCCGCTGATTTTATCGACATTCTAAAAAAATACACGGATAAAGTCGAGAAGGTATCCATCGATGAAGCCTTTCTCGATATGACCGACTCCGCCCATCTGTTCGCTGCGGAGATTGCGGACGGTGAGCCGTACCCGCTCTGCGCGGCACGGCATATAAAGGATGAAATCCGCGATTCGCTGGGCTTTACAGTCAACGTCGGTATATCCACGAACAAGATTCTGGCCAAGATGGCCAGTGACTTTGAGAAACCGGATAAAATACACACGCTCTACCCGGATGAGATTCAGACAAAGCTCTGGCCGCTTCCGGTCGGCAGCCTTTTCGGCTGCGGGAGTAAGACCGCTGAGAAGCTTACCGGTATGGGAATCCGGACGATCGGGGAACTTGCCCAGACGGATATGGGGCTTCTTCGAAGCATTCTCGGAATAAAGAGCGCGGAATACCTGCACAATAATGCAAATGGTATCAGCACGTCTCCGGTCAAACCCGTCCGAGAGAAGGTCAAGAGCTATTCCAATGAGACGACGACCAGCGAGGACATCAGCGATGCAAACTATGAATCCATCGGCCTGCCCATTGTTCGGAAGCTGGCGGACAGCGTCGCAAGGAGGCTTAAGGCAGACGGAGTCCGGGCTTTTACGGTCTATGTCATTTTCGAGACATCGGAATTTGCACGTCACACCCGCCAGACAACGTTGACAGTTTCGACCAACGATCCGAGAGAGATCCGCGAAACTGCGGAGCAGCTCATGTATGCGCTGCTGCACGGACCGGACGGGTTGTTTTCCCAGGGCGCGCGCATGCGTCTCATAGGTGTCGGCTGTTCCAATATCGATCGGGATGCCTACCGTCAGATGGATCTGTTTTCATGGGCGGAGACGAAGAAAGCTGAGGATCAGAAGCGGGAGGAAGAGCGAAAGAGAGAGCTTCAGATTGAGGAGAAAAAGAAGAAGCTGGACGGAATGATGGAGAAGGTACAGAGTCGGTACGGAGAGAAGTCCTTGAGAAAGGGGATGCATTTGCCGGAGTGACTTTCGTCGGGGGAGGCCGCACTAATCATGACTTCACGAACCTGATGACAAAGATAGATTTTGATTGACAGCTAGTAGAAGGTGATTTCAATAAAAGCGACTGCCCGGGTCTTGAACCGGGCAGTCGATGACCATATAAGTGTAATTGATAGGAAGTAATTATCCCTGTCAGTTGCGCTTATTTTTTATGTGCCGCTGGCACCGTAGTTCGACAGGACGCGGGCCGACGGATCGTTCACGTCGCAGCCCTCCCATTCTCTGTTGGGCATCCAGAAATCCACAATCATCTCAGCCTGACCGGGATAGTATTTCTCGAATATATCCCGGTACAGAAGAGATTCTTTCGTAAAAGGCCGGGCATGCGTATACAGTTCGCAGCGCTTCCTGAATTCTTCATCAGTATACTGCGTTTCCGCATATTCCTTCAGGTAGTCGACCATTGAGTGGCCGACAGCGTCCGAGAAAGCGGCTTTCTCGCGCCAGAGGATTTCATCAGGCAGGTAGCCGCATCCTTCAAATGCGTGGCGGAGAAGATACTTGCCCTTGCCGTAAGTGTTGAGCTTCATCTGCGGATCCAGTCTCATCACATAAGACACGAAATCGAGATCGCCGAAGGGAACACGGGCTTCCAGCGAGTTGACAGAGATGCAGCGGTCAGCCCGGAGAACGTCGTACATATGAAGCTCCCGGACTCTCTTCTCGGCCTCTTGCTGGAAGGCTTCCGCTGACGGGGCAAAGTCTGTGTATTTGTAACCGAAGATTTCGTCTGAGATCTCGCCGGTCAGGATGACACGGATATCTGTCATCTCGTGGATCGCCTTGCAGACCAGGTACATGCCCATGCTGGCTCTGATTGTTGTAATATCGTATGTGCCCAGGAGCTCTATGAGCTTTTCGAGAGTCGACGTGACTTCCTCCGGTGTCATATAGACTTCAGTGTGGTCCGAGCCGATGAAGTCTGCGGCCTGGCGTGCATATTTCAGGTCGATGGCGTCTTCGCACATGCCGATGGCGAAAGTTTTAATCGGATGTTGACATTCTTTGGCTGCGAGTG
>JAFRCB010000064.1 GCA_017404585.1 Lachnospiraceae bacterium | reverse complement strand
GCCAAGTCTCGCGAGCGAGACTTGAATGTGTCGAAGTTTCTCGGTGTCTTCTGGGCGGTGCATGCGAGATTGTAGACACGACAGGACTCTTTTATGGTAGAATATTTTCGTAGCGCCTCTGAATCGCCGCCGGCATAATATACGAGTAGCGCTCTTGGGAGCGCTGTGAACAAATGCCTCGCAGGCTGCGGGCGGGATTCATTTGCAGAAAAAGGATGATGACTATGAATGAGAATGAAAATGTGAGGATCGACCCGGAATCGGCCTATGTAAAATCTATGGATTACCTCGACAAGGTGATAGCGGAGGCGGAGCTCACGAGCCAAAAAATCAGCAAGTACCGCATCGCGTGCGCGGTCATTTCTGTCCTGCTCGGAGGGCTTCTTATGTGGAGCTTCGGCAATGTATTCGGATTCCTGGCTCCGGTCGCCGGGCTTAATGCGACATTTTACCTGTATTCCCGGGGTGTTTTAAGAAGACTGCAGAACACGATAGCGACCGCGAAATTCGACAAGGACCGGCTGAAGGGCGGTAAGATCGACCCGCGGTATTTTTACGAGCGGTGTGCCGAGGCGCTGCGGGAAGCGAAGAGCTTTGAATATCTTGAAAATCTGAACGGAGACACATCGAATCTTACTGTAAAGGAAAAGAGCATGCTTAAAAGGTTCCGGGATGAATGAGGAATACGGAGAACCAGAGTATATGGAAAAGAGTGCAAACAAATTACATTTGAAGAGTGCCGCGGTCACAGGAATCTGTTTTCTGCTGACCTCAACGGCGTATCTGGCATGGACATACCGCGTTGTGGAGCTCGCGGAAGCGCCGATTGCCGACGCTGTGACACTGATTGCGGCCTATCTGATGCAGGCGGCCGGGATCGGTCTCTTTGCGCTGCTCCTGCGGCGCCGCCCGGATCTGGTACAAAAATCCGTCTATGCCGCGCTCGGTCTTCATATGCTGTTTCTTGTTCCATCTGTTTTGTGCAGCGCATTTGTGCAAGTGCTTATTTTTGGATGCGTTTTGAATCTGCTGTGCGGGTGGATCGCCGGCTACTATCTGTATCGGCTGGCGGGAGCACTGGATGCGTCCGTGTCTGCCATGACTCTTGGCGTGGGATACAGCGCGGCGATTTTTGCGTCATGGCTTCTGTCTCTTCCGGGGCGGGAATTGGTGTATAGTGCAAAGATTGTGATGGTCATTTGCGCGCTTCTTACTGTTGCGGCGGTTGTTGTGATTCGGATGAGGATGATTCCGGAAAGTACTTATTTGTCGGATGGGACTCTTTTGGAGGGCGGTTCTGCGGAGGCCGTTCCCAAGAAGATGCGGCTGTCAGAGGGAGCTCGTTCTGGTGGCGATTCCGCGGATATTGTTCCTGCGAAGGCATGGCTGTCAGATGCGGGATCTTCGTCAGTTCCGGAGTCTTCGGCACAGTATGAGCTGCCCCAGGATATCACGCAGCGGCAGTTCCTTCTTCTTGCCGGTGCTCTTGTTCTGCTGCTCAGCATGGTGAACAGCTGCGGTTTCAGCTTTCCCTCGGCTGATATCAGGAACGGCATCAGCGTGGAGTTTTCCCGCCTGTTCTATGCGACGGGTCTTCTGATTGCCGGGTATGCCAATGACAGGAACCGTCGCTACGGCGCCGTCTGCGCCATAATCGCTCTTGTGATCCCGTTTTTTATTCTGGCTGCGCATGACGAGCCGGTCTCCAGTAATTTCTTCTGGGCGCTCAGCTATTTTGCGTCCGGTTTTTACACTGTTTACCGCATTATTTTATTTTCAGATATCTCTCGGGATTTTTCTCTTATCCCTTTGTGTGGCTTCGGACTTTTGATCGGCCGCATCGGCGATGCTGCCGGAGAAGTTCTGTGCCTTGCGCTGTCGGGGCATTTTCTGATACTGGTCGCGGCGGCAGCGCTTTTGTTTGTGGCATCGATGCTTTTGTTTCTCCACGTTTACCGGGTCTTATATTTTCCGGTGCCCCAAAAGCAGAAGAGCGAGCAGGAGATTTTCATCCAGTTCTCCGAGAGTTATAACCTCTCTGCGAGGGAGCGGGAGGTGCTCCGCTTTCTCTTGGAGGAGAAAACGAACCAGGAGATCGCGGATGAGCTGTGCATTTCCGACGGCACAGTGAAATATCATATCCATAACCTGCTTCAGAAGACGGGATGTCCGAATCGGCTGAAGCTCATTTCTACCTATGCAGCAAGTCGGTGAAATCCGCCTGCGCTGCTTAGCAGAAGATGTCGCGGCAGCCCCCAATTTAAACCCCTCCCCGCGTCAAAGACACAGGGAGGGGTTTAAATTTAAGCCGGCAGTCGATTTTTCAAAATACCATATATATGCAGTGCCATATGAGGGTGAAATCATCAGCCACAGGCAGTCACTCCAGCTCACTTTTAGCTAAATCTGCTGTTGACGCTACTAAAATGTGTAGCTTATAAGCAGTCGCGTTTGCAGATTTTGATACTAGGTGACTGTATGACTTTCTTGTGTCAGGTTTTTGCCGGCAGTAGATAAAAGGTGGTTTTAATAGATGCTACTGCCCTCCATACCACCCGGGCAGTCGAAGAGCGCCGAAGTGACCAAAGATGACTGCCGGCACCACTCAGCAATAGGGTCACGCATCAGGGACGGTTCTTTTCACGTGAAAAAATCCACGCGAAAAGAACCGTCCCTGATGCGTCATGTGCGAAAAACCCGACCTTGCCCCGCCCCTACCCAAACCTTACCCTGAAATCACCCCACCCTCCCGGAACCTTACTTGAAACAGCACCGGTCTGTGGGCTAGTGTTAAATTGTATTATTATGCAATGCCGTAGGACCGGCATAAAAAACGAGAGGAAGGTGAGTAGAATGAAACGCAAGATGTGGGCAATGATCCTGATTTTGGGACTGATCCTCGGCCTCGTGCCGCAGGCGGCAATCCCTGTGGAAGCTGCGGAGGACACGTTCTTCGGTGTGCTGATCTCGGACGTCGGGGGAAACATGAACACCGGAGGCACCTACTGGATGTACTATGAGGGCAATGAGCATGACGGTCAGAGGACGAGCTCATCCAACAATTTTGTAAGCGAAGGCGTAGACGTATATCTCCGGGCCGACCCCAAAGACGGCTATCGCTTCCTCGGCTGGTACCAGGGAGAGCCGGATTCTGCGCCGGGTGAGAAAAAATACTCGGGAGCGCCGCTGTCGACAGAGAATGAATACCAATTCACGGCTCCGATTCCCCTTGTAAGACCCTACATCTGCGCCGTATTCGAGGAAGATCCCAGTGCCCATTACGGTGATCAGGTGCAAATGTGGGTCGGCAACACCGACGGCCGCGCTGGCGATTCTACCGTTATGGGCGGCAAGGTAGCCGTCAAATACAAGCCGAGCTGGGATGTCTGGCCGGAAGCGATCGTTGAAAGAGACGGCACGGATTTCGTCTACGGTGATATCCTCCAGTTCTACAAGGGCGACGAGTGCACGGTCTACGCACAGCCGGATGACGGCTATAAATTTGTGGGCTGGTATCACGTGAACATCGAATGGGGACCGGGTGAGGGAAAACCCTATGAGGGGGATATTATTTCCACCGAGACTAGCTTCACCTACAAGCCGGGCGAAACGGTCCTGGACGGAGATTATGAGCCGCTTCGCTACGTGTGCGCTGTATTTGAAGCAGCCCCAGAAGGCACCTGCACGGTCAGCTTCGATCCGGGCACCGGAAAGGGCAGCATGAAATCGGTGACGGTGGCTGCGGGAGAGGAGTATGAGCTTCCGGAGTGTACATTTGCACATGACAATTCTGAGCGTGTATTCTACAGATGGTCAGTCAATGATGAACTCAAAGAAGCAGGTGAAAGCATCACTGTAACGGAGGATACGACGGTTACTGCGGCATGGCATTACACCCGATATGTGAAAATAGATAATAGTGTTGACAGAAGTACTACGGAAGTTGTGGGCGAAGAACACGTTAAGGATACGCGATCGGAAGCCAATGGTTATAAACTCGCATTCGACGAGGTGACGGCATCTGCATTCACGGATCCGAATAATCCGACAGTGAACCAGATGATTAAAGAGGCAAAAGAGGCGGCATTAACGGCCGCTCAGGATTTTGCGGGCGAATATCCCGTGACAGTGATCAGCGAAACGGTCTCGGATCCAAAAATCCAGAAGACGCAGGATGACCGGACACATACCTACTTTGATAATGCCATAGACGAGGCAGGCGATTATTATAGCTATCTCATTGTCGATGGCTATTATTATCACAATTGGGTAATTACTGTGACACTTAACGCGGAGTACACGAGCAAAGCGCCGACGCCTACGCCAACTCCGAAACCGACACAGAAGCCAACGCCGACTCCGACTCCAAAACCGACACAGAAGCCAACGCCGACACCGAAACCAACGAAGGGCTTCTCAGATGTTCAGGATCCGAAGCACCCGTACTATAAGGCAATTTACTGGGCTGCCGACGCAGGGATCACGAAGGGCTACAGCGACGGCACGTTCGGCATCAACAGAGCCTGCACCCGCAGCGAGGCGGTCATGTTCCTGTGGCGCATGGGCGGGAAGCCGGAGCCGAAGAATGCTTCAAAGAGCCCGTTCAAAGACGTGACGAAATCGCATCCGCATTATAAGGCGATTCTATGGGCGGCCCAGAAGGGAATCACGAAGGGCTACAGCGACGGTACATTCGGCGTCAACAAGACGTGTACGCGAGGCCACATCATGACATTCGTGTGGAGATTTAAGGGGCAGCCGGCACCGAAGACAGTAGCCAAATCTCCGTTCACCGATGTCCCGAAGAACCATCCGTATTACAAGGCGATTCTGTGGGGCTCCCAGAAGAAGGTCACGAACGGAATGGGCGACGGCACGTACGGTATTGATAAGAATTGTACACGCGGCCAGATTGTCACTTTCCTCTATAGGATCAGATAAAACACGACATGCGAACCCGACACACAAGAAAGGGAGGTGGATAGAATGAAACGCAAGATGTGGGCAATGCTCCTGATTTTGGGACTGATCCTCGGACTCGTGCCGCAGGCGGCAATCCCTGTGGAAGCCGCGGAGGACACGTTCTTTGGTGTACTGATCTCGGACACCGAGGGGAACATGAACGCCGGCGGCTGCTACTGGATGTTTTATGAAGGCAATGAGCGGGACGGACAGAGGACGAGCTCATCCAACAACTTTGTAAGCGAAGGCGAAGAAGTATCCCTCCGGGCAGACCCTAAAGACGGCTATCGCTTCGTGGGTTGGTACCAGGGAGATCCGGATCTGGCGCCGGGCGAGAAAATCTACAAGGGAGAACCTCTGGAGACGGCTTATCATTACCGATTTACAGCCCCGCTTCCCTCTGAAAGACCCTACATCTGCGCCGTGTTTGAGAAAGATCCCAGTGCCCATTATGGTGATCAGGTGCAAATGTGGGTCGGCAACACCGATGGTCGTGCCGGCAATTCTACCGTGATGGGCGGCAAGGTAGCCGTCAAATACAAGCCGAGCTGGGATGTCTGGCCGGAAGATATAGTTGAAAGAGACGGCAAAGATTTCGTCTACGGCGATATCCTTCAGTTCTACAAGGGCGACGAGTGCACGGTCTACGCACAGCCGGATGACGGCTATAAATTTGTGGGCTGGTATCACGTGAACATCGAATGGGGTCCGGGCGGAGGAAAATCCTACGAGGGCGATGTCATCTCCACCGAAACAAGCTTCACCTACAAGCCGGGCGAGACGATCGTAGACGGAGACTATGAGCCGCTTCGCTACGTGTGCGCTGTATTTGAAGCAGCTGCAGAAGGCACCTGCACAGTGAGCTTCGATCCGGGTACCGGAAAGGGCAGTATGGAACCGATGACTGTGACTGCGGGAGAGGAGTATGAGCTTCCGAGGTGTACATTTGCACATGACAATTCAAAGCGTGTATTCTTCAAATGGTCAGTCAATGATGAATTGTTGCTGCCGGGTGACAGCATCACGGTGACGGAGGACACGACTGTCACCGCAACGTGGCATTATACCCAAACTACGAATGTTGACGAGAGTGTTGACGTAAGCACCACGCAAGTTGTGGGTGAAGAATTCGTTAAAGATACGCGGACAGGAGACAGCCAGTATAAAATCGCATTCGATAAAGTGACAGAATCAACAATCACGAAACCGAATAATCCGACGGTCAACCAGATGATCGAAGAGGCAAAAGAAGCGGCGCTAAAGGCCGCCCAGGATTTCGCAGGTGAAAATACCGTGACAGTGATCAGCGAAACAGTCTCGGATCCGGTGGAGAAGGAGTCGAGAAACGGCATAAAGTTTGATTTCATTAATAATGCCGTAGATGAGGCAGGCGATTATTACGACTATATGCTTATCCACGGCGAATATTATAGAAAGTGGGTCATTACTGTGACACTTAAAACGGAGTACACGAGCAAGGAGCCGACTCCGACTCCGAAACCGACGCCGAAACCAACGAAAGGCTTTTCGGATGTTCAGGATCCCAAGCACCCGTACTATAAGGCAATTTACTGGGCTGCCGACGCAGGGATCACGAAGGGTTACAGCGACGGCACATTCGGAATCAACAGAGCCTGCACCCGCAGCGAGGCGGTCATGTTCCTGTGGCGCATGGGCGGGAAGCCGGAGCCGAAGAATGCTTCAAAGAGCCCGTTCAAAGACGTGACGAAAGCGCATCCGCACTATACGGCGATTCTCTGGGCGGCCCAGAAGGGAATCACGAAGGGCTACAGCGACGGCACGTTCGGCGTCAACAAGACGTGTACGCGAGGCCACATAATGACATTTGTATGGAGATTTAAGGGGCAGCCGGCACCGAAGACAGTAGCGAAATCTCCGTTCACCGACGTCCCGAAGAACCATCCGTATTATAAGGCGATTCTGTGGGGCTCCCAGAAGAAGGTCACGAACGGGATGGGCGACGGCACGTTCGGTATTGATAAGAACTGTACGCGCGGCCAGATTGTGACGTTCCTTTACAGAATCAGATAAAGCACGCAATGGGACGGATCTTTTTGCGTTAAATACCAGTTCAGACAAGCTGTTTTACTTGTCCGCTTTCGTCGTAAAGCATCCATCTTCATGAGAAAAGCATTGCAGGTCCATCCCTGTGAGATCAAAAAAGCTTTAGCCTTTTTTAGCTCACAGAAAGGACCTGCGTTTTTCGATGAAGATGATGTTTACGACGAATTGTGGAACTTCGCTGCAGCTTGCCTGAACTGGCTCACGCGAAAAGAACCGTCCCCAACACGTCATCCGACTATTGCAAGCGCCTCATCGATTCTCGCGCGATACTGATCAATGTCTCTTCCAACGACAGGCAGCGTCAGGACCTTGCCCTCGCTGTCCACGAAGTAGGTGGTCGGAAAAGCGCTGAGCTGAAGCGTCTGCCGGAGATCTTCGGTCTGCACGATATTGGTATATGTGACGCCGTTCTCCTCAAGAATCTGTTTCGCTTCGTTGAGGATTGCTTCGTCCCCGCCCAGCGCGTCATCGCAGAGCCCGACAAGCTGGCAGCCTTTTTCCTCAAGCTCATGGCTCAGCTCTTCAAGATCCGGAAGCTCAATAATGCAGTGAGTGCACCATGTTCCCCAGACGTTGATCATGGTCACCTTGTGGCCGGCGAACAGATCCTCGCTATTTACAGGATTCCCGTCCAGATCCGTTGTTTCAAATGTAAGCACGTCCCCGATCTTGACCGGAACTTCAGGGATATCGGGCTCTTTTACGGTAATCGCGGCGGCGATCTCATCCGCCCTTTCTGTCAGAGACCGATACTCCGCGAGCATTTCTTCTGAATTTGCATCTTTATAGGGTGCTGCCACAACATCCGGATTCATTGCGATGTAGTAAAAACTGAAGGAACCGGCCTTGCCGAGCTCGCCGGTCGCGGCAACTTCATCTTCACCGAAATAAGGATCCATGGCGGCATCTAATTCTATGCCATCCTTCAGGCCGGCAACAAAGAGGAATGGAATCACGCCGACGGAATAGTACTCATTAGAGATATCTGCCTGTTTCTGAGCCACGCCCTCCGGATCACCTTCAAAATCAAGACTCATTATTTCTTCCTCAGCGCTTTTGAGCTCCTCGTCTGTTCGGCCTATATAGCCAAGAGATGCCCAGACTACGCCGGATCCAAGTTCTAGTTCGCCATAATCTGTGGCCATGAGCTGCCCCTTGCAATCCTTGAAGTCAGCGGGAAGAGTGAGTGTGAACCCGGTCTTTGGGAAATCCCAGGAAGCTGATGTCTTCGTGTAGGAAGTCCCTTCATCGGTCGCTTCATCTCCATCCGCTGCCGTATCATCTGCCTTTTTCAGTTTGATTTCAACTGAGCGCACCTCGGGCGTCAGGTCAAATTCCTCCGAGCCCACGTCATATCCCTCCGGCGCTTTGAGAACATGTGCCGTGTAGTTGCCCGGATCTGACTCAAAGACGGCTTTGCCTGTCGCATCGCTTTTTCCCGTCTGGCATAACGTATCAGAACAGAACTGTACGACAGCATCCTCGATCGGATCGCCGCTTTCCTCATCCAGGACATAGATGACGTATGAGCCTTCCGGTACTTCCGCAGCTACGGGATTATCAGCCGCGGGATCAGCTGTCGAAACAGAACTGGCTGTGGCTGCGCCACCTGCAGTTCCCGTGCCCTGCGAGCTGCCCCCGCAGCCGGCAAGAAGAGCTGCGCCCATAGTCAGGATAAGAATCATTGAAATTATCTTTCTCATGTTATTTCCTCCTTGACATTAGTTCTTATTTCATCATGCATTTATTGTACATCAAAACGAGTTGTCAGGGAACAGCTCGTTGACGAACGATTTACAGTGAAATAAAATTAGAATATGGAATTATTGCTGAACAGAAGGGTTATCTTTATGACAAATACAGATTATGAACTGCTGATCGGGCAGGCTGAAGCGCTCATTCAGGGCGTTCCGTACCTTGTGGCAAATCTTGCAAATGTCTCCGCCCTCATTTTCACTACCCTCGAAGACATAAACTGGGCAGGATTCTATCTCCTCGAGGGGGACAAACTTGTCCTCGGTCCGTTCCAGGGAAATCCCGCATGTGTGGAGATAGCCATAGGGAAAGGTGTCTGCGGGACCGCGGCAGCGAAGGATGCCGTTCAGCTTGTGCCCGACGTGCATCTTTTTGAGGGTCATATCGCCTGCGACAGCGCTTCGCGCTCGGAGATCGTCGTTCCGCTGCACCGGGATGGCGAGGTCGTTGGCGTTCTCGATATCGACAGCCCGTCTCTTTCCCGGTTCACGGAGGAAGACCGCGCGGGCCTGTCGGGGCTTTGCGCTATGTTGGAAACGAAACTATGGAGGAAACACCATGCGTTATAACGGCGTCATTTTTGATTTTAACGGAACCCTGCTATTTGATGACCCATACCACGACATAGCTTGGGGGAAAGTTGCCCGGGAGGTATGCGGTCAAGATGTGGACGGACATGAGCTCGTGTCCAAATATTCGGGCTATCCTAACATTGAAATCCTTCGCGACATCTCCGGAGGCACTCTCACGGATGAGCAGCTGGAATACTATTCCCTCCGCAAGGAAGCTCTCTACCGCGAGATCGTGAGGAGTGTTCCCGGCGGCGCGTCTCTTGTCCCCGGCGCCGAGGAGCTTTTCGACTATCTGAAGGAGCACGGAATTCCCTGCGTGATTGCCTCAGCGTCCATTATTCAGAATATCGAGTTCTTCATGGAAACATTCCACCTGGACCGGTGGTTCGACATGGACCACATCGTCTACGACGACAACAGCTATAAAAATAAAGAAATGATGTTCCGTGAAGCCCTGCGGCGGATAGGTGCAGATGAAGATATCCTCATATTTGAAGACTCCCTCTCCGGAATTAGCGGAGCTGCAAATGTCGGCGCCTCGGTCGTCGCTATCCGCAAGGAGTCGCTCGAATCTTTCTATGAGAAGATTCCGCAGATTATTGATGTTGTGGAAGATTTTCGCGGAGCAGAGAAGTATTTTGAGGAAGATGTCTGCGGAGCCGAGAAGTGTGCTGAGAAAGATTCTCTCGGAGCCGAGAAGTGTGCTGAAGAAGGTTCTATCGAAGCGGTGAAGCATTTTGAGGAAGACAGACCGATGATTCGCGTTGTCGCCGCGGTCATCCGCGACGGCGACAGGATCTACGCCACCCAGCGCGGCTACGGGGAGTACAAGGATGGCTGGGAATTTCCGGGCGGGAAGATCGAGCCCGGAGAGACGCCAGAGGAAGCCCTTGTCCGAGAAATCAGGGAGGAACTGGCTGTCACCATCGAGGTTGGAGAGAAGATAAGCACGATCGAATATGACTATCCGAAATTCCACCTGTCCATGGATTGTTTCTGGTGTTGCATTGTGGATGGCGAGATTCATTTGCAGGAACATGAGGCCGCAAGGTGGCTGACAAAGGAGGACCTGGCGGCAGTGGATTGGCTGCCCGCGGACCGCAGGCTGATTGCAGAAATGCGCTGCCTTGCGACCG
>JAFRCB010000063.1 GCA_017404585.1 Lachnospiraceae bacterium | reverse complement strand
TATGCAGGAGTAGAGACGGTTATAACCCCAGCGAATGGAGTCCCGTTCTTTGGCATGACCGAAGGGGGCTGATTTTGCCGGCTTTTTCTTCGATGAAGCCTTGAGCAATGCCATTAGTCCGATTGGACCGCCCATCAGCATCTCGGGTCTGATCGCGTTCCGGTATTCAACTCCCATAAGCTCGTAACCCACAAGCATGACTTTGGGCTTCCCCTGACGTTTTCCAATAAATTTCATCAGAATAGGTTCGCATATACTGTTGACAATTTCCAGCTGGACGTTCGGACCGCTTCCTTCACGAGCGACAAACTCCTGTATAAAGTTATCGTGGATTGCCTGTCGGTTGTCCGCAAAACTGCCCGGAAGTGTGGCTGTGGCAACGAGAGCAGCTTTTTTGCCGTCCATAAAGGCCGCAGCATACTCGAACAAATATCTGTCAGGATCAGGATATGGGGCAAAATTAGACTGTCGTACCCCCGTCATTTTTGCTGTCTGCTTCATGAGCGGGTTGATCAGCTGTTCCCACATGCCCTTGGAATTCGAATTCAATATGATACTTTGATCCGGAGAAAGCGCTGCTATAAACGCATGGAGCGGGACCAGATCATTGGCATTCTTATCTGTTATTGTTGCGTTCACCAAATATCCTTCCGGGATAATAGCGGTGGCCACAGGCGCGCCTGTGGTCCTGTCTTTAAACGAAAATTGAACTGGGGCAGGCATAATACAGAGCTCCTTTCTCATCCTTCCTGCTGTGCAGCAAAAAGCATGAAGTTTCTTCCTTTTGTGCATTTATCTCATAATAAGGTCACATGAATTCTGCCTCAGAGATTTGGCAGCTTATCCTCGATGATATTCTTAGTATAGCAAAATCAAGTGCAATGTGACAGCGAAATACATATTCCATCAAAAGTCTGTTTACTGGAATTTTGGAGAAAATTTTATGGTGAAACTTTTGGAGAAAACCTTTTGGAGAAAACTTCTTTATTTTTTGCACCTGTATCGGCATGTCTTCGTATAAAAAAATGTAACAGAGATTACGAGGAACCGGCAGCTCCTGTCTGATCTGCCGGAGAAAACAAAAACGGAAGCATTTTTCTTCAGATAGATGAAAGGAGTTCAAATACAATGTCAAGAATTATAAAAGGAACAGCATTATTACTCGCAGTTATCATGGTAGCCATGCTTGCCGCATGTGGTTCAAATGCAGGCAGCTCTGAAATACCGAAAAATCCGGGAAATGTTTATCGCGTCATCGTGCAGGATGAATCCGAGACAGGCGTAAAAGGCGCACGGATCCAGTTCTGCTCAGATATCACATGCAATATGGCTGAGACTGATGAAAACGGAATCGCTACTTTTGAAGGCTTTGACGAGGGCTCTTACACCATTCACGTACTGACCGTTCCGGAAGGTTTTGAAAAGGATACCGCAGAATACGAGGCCCCGGACACATACGGCGATGTTACAATTACACTGAAGGCAGCATAAAAACTTTACTTAACAAACATGCAAATGTAAGTATTATCAAGAAAAAAGCACCTGAATGGAGGTAAAACTATGTTCGATAAACTTAACCATAACCAGCTTGAACATGTTTCCGGTGGACAGTATGACCATGATGCTGTTTATATCAATACACGCGCTGTGCGCAGCGGAAATCTGTACAACATCCACAATATCAGAGAGACGATAGGCTCAATCACCGCAGGACAGGCCGTACAGCTGCACCCAGACTATTGGGATGTGAGAGACGGAGTCTTAGTCTGCATCGTCAGAATCGACGGTACGGATTATATCACGGAGAGAGTGAACATAGCATTGTAATAAATGAGGGACCGGTCAGACTTCTCCGACCGGTCCCATTATACTGCATAACTTGCTGTTGGGGCGTTTTAAGTATAAAACAATGTTCCTGTCTTTCCGGCAATACCGTCTTTCGCCTTCTCAAGGAGCGTAATGAGGGCACACCTTCCGGGTTTTGACTCCACGAACTCCACAGCCGCCTGAACCTTCGGCAGCATGGAGCCCGGTGCAAATTCACCTGCTGCCATATATTTTCTTGCCTCCTCCGGCGTCACCTCCGAAAGCCACTCCTCATCCGGTTTCCCGAAGTGGATGGCGACCTTCTCCACCGCCGTCAGTATAATCAGCACATCCGCATCGAGCTGCTCGGCAAGCTTTTCTGCCGCGAAGTCCTTATCGATGACAGCAGCTGCGCCCTTCAGATGATGACCTACCGTCCGAAAGACCGGAATTCCTCCACCACCGCAGGCCACTACGACGTGATTCGTCTCCACCAGCGCACGGATCGTATCAATTTCTACAATCGATACCGGTCTCGGCGAAGCGACCACACGGCGATATCCGCGGCCGGCGTCCTCCATCACCTCATAATCGCGCTCACGGACGAGTTTATCCGCTTCCTCTTTCGTCATAAAGGCGCCGATCGGCTTAGTCGGATGCTTAAATGCCGGATCATCGGGATCCACTTCGACCTGAGTCAGCACGGTAGCGCAGCCGATATCGATGCCGCGGTCCAGAAGCTCCTCGCGGAGCGCATTCTGCAGATCATATCCGATGTAGCCCTGGCTCATGGCCACGCAGACAGACAGCGGACACGTGATGTATTTAGCCGGATTGGCGCGTGTCAGCTCAGTCATGGCTTTCTGAATCATGCCGACCTGCGGTCCGTTTCCATGCGCGATGACAAGATCATCGCCCTCCTCAATAAGATCCACAATTGCCGAAGCGGTCTTCTTCACCGCGATCATCTGCTCAGGGAGATTATTTCCGAGCGCATTTCCCCCGAGTGCCAACACAATTCTCTTACCCATAATGTCCTCCTACTGCACATGTCTTTCGGCAGCACGCGCATATAGCTTAGCCAGTGTTCCTGCGGGATCTTTCTGTTTAGCGAGGAAGATCATGGCAGCTATGATATACGGCTTATAGCTTGCCTCCTTGTAAAGCGGATCGCGGTAGCGGTCAAATACGCTCGCATCCACTTCGCCTTCCTCACAGGAAACGCCCGTGATGTCAGCCGGAAGGCAGTGAAGATAAAGCGCCCTGCCGTCTCTGGTCGTCTCCATCAGTTCCTCGGTACAGCTCCAATCCTTATGCTCCGCATTCTGCGCGAGAAGTTCCTTCTCAAGAGCTTTGATGCCTTCCTGATCGCCCTGCGCGTACAGCTCGGTCCTCTTCTCCATAGCCGCGAACGGAGCCCAGCTCTTTGGATACACAATATCCGCATCCTTGAAAGCCTCGGCCATATTATTCGTCTTTGTGAAGCTTCCTCCGGTCTTTGCTGCATTTGCCCGCGCGACTTCCTCCACCTCAGGCATCACCTCGTAGCCTTCCGGATGCGCCAGCACAACGTCCATACCGAAACGGGTCATAAGACCGATGACTCCCTGCGGTACCGAGAGCGGTTTTCCGTAACTCGGAGAATATGCCCATGTCATGGCGACCTTTTTGCCTTTCAGATTCTGAACACCGCCGAAGGTATTGATGATATGGAGCATGTCTGCCATGCACTGTGTCGGATGGTCAATGTCACACTGCAGATTGACCAGAGTAGGCTTCTGCTCGAGCACTCCGTCCCTGTGACCTTCTGTCACGGCATCGACAACACTGTGCATGTATGCGTTGCCTTTTCCGATGAACAGATCATCGCGAATACCGATTACATCTGCCATAAAGGATATCATATTTGCAGTCTCACGTACAGTCTCGCCGTGCGCGATCTGGCTCTTGCCCTCGTCAAGATCCTGGACTTCAAGCCCCAGCAGATTGCAGGCGGACGCAAAAGAAAAGCGGGTTCTCGTGGAGTTGTCACGGAAGAGCGAGATGCCAAGTCCCGACTCGAAAACTTTCGTGGAGATGTTAGTTTCTCTCATGTAGCGGAGCGCGTCCGCGACCGTAAACACAGCTTCGATTTCGTCATCTGTCTTCTCCCATGTGAGGAAGAAATCTCCCTCATACATATCTTTGAAATTCAGTTTGTTCAGCTTATCGATATATCCCTGTAACTTCTGATCCATTATTTTATCCTTTCTTATTATACCGCAGTTCCCGACAAACTTCGATAAGACAATATGAGCCTTTAATGTGGAAAGTTTTAGTTACTGAATGTCATTGTCGGTCCTGCCCGCGCGGAACTGAGTCACGTCGCCGTCGGCATTCTCGCCGTTGTAAAGATTCAGGGCTGCGACATAAACCGCGGCGCATCTCACAAGATCGTCTTTATAAGTTACCTCATTGGGCGCGTGTGCCTGACTCTCGGCACCCGGTCCGAAGCCGACGCACGGAATGCCGTAACGTCCCTGAATCGCGACGCCGTTCGTGGAAAATGTCCATTTGTCAATCAGCGGCCTGTTTCTCTTATCAGCCGATGACGGAGTCGTCATGCGCTTTTCGCCGTACAGATTCCTGTGTGCGCGGGCCAGGGCTTCTACATGGGCTGCACTCTCCTTATTGATCCAAGTCGGGAAGTAGCACTCTGTCTCATAGACCTCGCCTGTCCATGACGGTCTGTCATACATGTACATCGAAACCTTAACATCATCTCCGTATTTTCTGCAGCTCGGAAGCTGACGGATCTCTTCAAGGCAGGAATCCCAGGTCTCACCGGCAGTCATGCGGCGATCGATTGAAATGGCACAGCTGTCGGCGACGGCACAGCGGCTCGGGGACGTATAGAAAATCTGGGACACAGTGCATGTGCCTCGTCCAAGGAATCTGGCATCCTCATAGTAATCCGGATTGAACTCCGGTTCAAGCATCTTGACCAAACCTTTGATCTCATCGTCCGGTCCGCAGCCGTTCTCATTGAGAGCTCTGACATCAGCAAGAATGTCGGCCATCTTATAGATTGCGTTATCTCCGCGCTCCGGTGCGGAACCGTGGCAGGAAATCCCCTTTACATCCACGCGGATCTCCATACGGCCGCGGTGGCCGCGGTAGATGCCTCCGTCCGTCGGTTCAGTGGAGATGACAAACTCCGGAACGATTTTGTCTTTATTATAGATGTACTGCCAGCACATGCCGTCGCAGTCCTCCTCCTGAACACTGCCGACGATCATGACTTTATAGCCTTTCGGGAGCAGATCGAGATCCTTCATAATTTTCGCACTGTACACAGCGCTGGCCATACCGCCTTCCTGATCGGATCCGCCGCGGCCGTAAATCAGCTCATCCGTCTCATATCCCTTGTACGGATCCGCCTCCCAGTTGTCGATATTTCCGATGCCTACCGTATCGATATGGGAATCAATTGCAATGATTTGTCTCCTTCACCCATCCATCCGATGACATTTCCGAGTCCATCGACCTCAACTTTGTCAAATCCGAGCTTCTCCATCTCTGCCCTGATGCATTCCACAACTTCTTTTTCCTCGCAGCTCTCGCTCGGATGAGAGATCATCTCCCGAAGGAACCGGACCATGTCCGGGCGATAATTTTCAGCTGCCTCTTTAATTTTCGCATAATCCAGTGCCATAATACGCTCCTTTTTGTTTCTAAATTCAATTCTCGCTCAATCTCTGTACTTATCTTGTTTGCTAAACTACTTATTTATTTGTTACGCGTGACCCGAAATCGAAGGGAACTCCCCGTCCCATACAATCGTGCGGAATTTTTCGGAATCTGTGTTGCCTTCAGTCGAGAAAAGCAAGACCTTGCTGAACCGGTCGAGCTCCAGAGCATCGCGAAGACCTCTATAGCTGTCATCGCCCATGACGGTGGCAAGAACGCCCATTCCAACTGATCCCGACTCACCGGAAATGACCTTCGGGTCCCCCTTGAGCGGTACTGCCAGCATCCTCATGCCTTTGGCCGAGACCCAGTCCGGGCATGACAGGAACGCGTCAACATGATTGCGAAGGATATCCCATGCGATCGTATTGGGTTCACCGCAGGCAAGACCCGCCATAATGGTAGTCAGATCACCGCTTAC
>JAFRCB010000062.1 GCA_017404585.1 Lachnospiraceae bacterium | reverse complement strand
CGAGAAGCCAGGTCGCTTACAGCGTGGAAGAAGGTCTTGAGATCGCCGACAGACTCGGCTACCCGGTCGTTCTTCGCCCGGCCTATACAATGGGCGGCGCAGGCGGCGGTCTCGTCTATAACACAGAAGAGCTCAAAGTGGTCATGGCCCGCGGTCTCCAGGCATCCCTGGTGCATCAGGTCCTCGTTGAGGAGTCCATCCTCGGCTGGGAAGAGCTCGAGCTCGAAGTCGTCCGCGACAAGGACAACAACATGATCACGGTCTGCTTCATTGAAAATGTAGACCCGATGGGCGTCCACACCGGCGACTCCTTCTGCACGGCTCCGATGCTGACTATCTCACAGGAGGTCATGGACCGTCTGCAGGAGCAGGCTTACAAGATCGTCGAGCATATCGGCGTCATCGGCGGCACGAACGTACAGTTCGCCCACGATCCGGTATCCGACAGAATTATCGTCATTGAAATCAATCCGCGTACCTCCAGATCGTCCGCGCTTGCATCCAAGGCGACAGGCTTCCCGATCGCGCTCGTCTCCGCGAAACTTGCGACCGGCCTCACCCTCTCGGAGCTTCCCTGCGGAAAGTACGGCACGCTTGACAAGTATGTGCCGGACGGGGACTACGTCGTAGTGAAATTTGCAAGATGGGCTTTCGAAAAGTTCAAGGGAGTTCAGGACAAGCTTGGCACACAGATGCGCGCTGTCGGAGAAGTCATGAGCATCGGCAAGAATTATAAGGAAGCCTTCCAGAAAGCAATCCGCTCACTCGAGAAGGGACGATACGGTCTCGGCCATGTGAACGGATTTGACAAGCTCACAAAGGAAGAGCTGCTTGCAAAGCTTGACACCGCTTCCAGCGAGCGTCATTTCCTCATGTATGAGGCACTTCGCAAGGGCGTTTCGGTCGATGAGATCCACGAGCTCACAAAGGTCAAGAAGTATTTCATCGAGCAGATGAAGGAACTGGTCGAGGAGGAGGAAGCCCTCATCGCCCATAAGGGATCTGTCCCGGCAGACGACCTGCTGATTCAGGCCAAGAAAGACGGATTCTCCGACAAGTATCTGAGCGAGATCCTTGAGGTCTCCGAGGATGACATCAGGAACCGCCGCGAAGAGCTCGGCATCAGCGAGACATGGGACGGCGTCCACGTCAGCGGAACAGAGGACAGCGCATACTACTACTCTACATACAACGCTCCGGACAACAACCCGGTTAATGAGGACAAGCCGAAGGTCATGATCCTCGGCGGAGGCCCGAACCGTATCGGCCAGGGTATCGAGTTCGACTACTGCTGTGTACATGCGGCCCAGTCCCTGAAGAAGCTCGGATTTGAAACGATCATCGTCAACTGCAATCCGGAGACTGTCTCCACGGACTACGATACATCTGACAAGCTCTATTTTGAGCCGCTCACACTTGAGGATGTTCTCAGCATCTACAGGAAAGAGAAGCCGGTCGGCGTCATCGCCCAGTTCGGCGGCCAGACTCCGCTGAATCTCGCTTCCGACCTGAAGAAGAACGGTGTCAAGATCCTCGGCACGTCCCCGGAGGTCATCGACCTCGCGGAGGACCGCGACCTCTTCCGCGGAATGATGGACAAGCTCGGCATCCCGATGCCGGAGTCAGGCATGGCTGTCAATGTTGAGGAAGCAATCGCTATTGCGACCAAGATCGGCTACCCGGTCATGGTCCGTCCTTCCTACGTTCTCGGCGGACGCGGCATGGAAGTCGTCTACGACGACGAGTCCATGGCTGAGTACATGAGGGCAGCTGTCGGCGTCACACCTGACCGCCCGATCCTGATCGACCGCTTCCTGAACCACGCTCTCGAGTGCGAGGCGGACGCGATCTCCGACGGAACGCACGCCTACGTGTCGGCAGTTATGGAGCACATTGAGCTTGCGGGCATTCACTCCGGTGACTCCGCCTGCATCCTTCCGGCTAAGCACATCTGGCCGGAGAACCTTGAGAAGATCAAGGAGTACACAAGAAAAATCGCTGAGGAGATGCATGTTGTCGGCCTCATGAATATGCAGTACGCAATCGAGAACGACAAGGTATTCGTGCTCGAGGCCAACCCGCGTGCATCCCGCACGGTCCCGCTGGTATCCAAGGTCTGCGGCATCTCCATGGTGCCGATCGCCACGGACATCATCACGAGCGAGCTTACCGGCCGTCCGTCTCCGGTCGCTAATATGAAGGAGCGCAAGATCCCGTACTTCGGCGTCAAGGAAGCCGTCTTCCCGTTCAATATGTTCCAGGAAGTCGACCCGGTCCTCGGCCCGGAGATGAGATCCACCGGCGAGGTTCTCGGAATCGCGAGAACACCCGGTATGGCGTTCTTCAAGGCGGAAGAGGGAGCAAATGCTTCCCTGCCGCTCTCGGGTACAGCTCTTCTGTCCGTCAACAAGAAGGACAAGCTTGAGGTAGTCGCTATTGCGAGAGCCCTCTATGAGACAGGCTTCAAGCTGATGGCTACCGGCAAGACATGTGACCTCATCGAGGAGGCCCGCCTGCCGGTCAAGAGAGTCAAGAAGCTCTATGAGGGACGTCCGAATATTCTCGATCACATGACCAACGGCAAGATCCAGCTGATCATCAACTCACCGATCGGCAAGGATTCCGCCCATGATGACAGCTACTTGAGGAAGGCTGCGATCAAGAACAAGATTCCGTACATCACGACCATGGCTGCCGCCAAGGCTGCGGTTGAGGGTATCGCGCTTGCCCAGAAGATGGGCAAGAGTGAGGTGCGCTCGCTGCAGGAGTGGCATGCGGAGATTCGATGATATATCTTATCGTAAGTTGCGAAAGCAACTCCCGATAAAAGTGTAAAGGGGCTGTTGCATTAAGACGCAACGCCGCTATATATGGCAGATGCTATTTGCAAATGTCTGCCATATATAGCGGCGGCATTTTTTTAATGCGACAGCCTTTTTTTCTGCAGGGCTTTCCCCGCCTGCTCGGCTCAGCCCGTCAGGGCTGTCAAAAGGAAACCCCCACTTCCTGGCGATAGCGGAAGTGGGGGAGTATGTTACGAAACGGAAAAACATCAGGCATCGCAGGAATACAGCGTAGCCAGGATCTCCCATGAAATGTCGTCGAGGGCCTGCTCCTTTGGAGTGAGATCCTCGAACGGAGCCATCAGGGGATGCTTGCGCCGTGCCTTGTCGCGGACTTCGCCGTATGTCCAGCCGTACAGACTGTGGAAGCGCATCCATCGTTCGTGCTCGATCCGGCGGCAGAGATCCCTGTCGACCACATTCAGCACGAAGTTGTCCATCGCGAGACAGAGCATCCCATCTCCGCCTGTGACAGGCTTGCTGTTTTCCAGATTTCCGGTGAGAATGCGGAGCTTTGTTCCCATATGATCAGTCGCGGCAATATTGGACCGGCGGGTGAACATGTCGAGATCTTCCCATGCTGTCCGCCTTGAGGGGTCGGTCTGCATATTGTTGTAATAATCGTTGAGAGCCCGGGCCCGTCTCAGAAGATCCTCCCGCAGGATGAGCTCCGGCGTATAAATATCCCTGAGGCTTCCGAACCCATGAGTTCCGTCGATCGAGGTGCTGCCGCAGACGTGGATCCGGGCTTTTGTCGGGATGAGAAGACGGATTTTCTCCGCAATACGGATATTGTCGATTCCGGAGGACGTGCAGACGACGATCCGATCGGCCTGCTTTAGGCATTCGTGATTCGTGTTCCAGCGATCGGAGTGGAAAAGCAGGACATCGTTCAAAAGAGAGTCCGGACATCCGGCTCCGTCTGAAGCCTCCCGCATCTTTGAAGTCTCTCCGTCGGTCTCCTCCCGTATCACCGAGATCACATCTACGATATGGGGATGATCCATGAGGAAGCTGGAACGCTCCCGGCAGGAGCCCTCATCCGGATCCGGCTCTTCAAAGATATGGTAGCGGCAGCGGAGAAGAGGCCCGAACGTATTGATAAGCACGGCCTGCTCGATGAGGTCATCGAGGAGAGTGCCGCTGCCGATGAGAATTACATTTTTCTCTGTCAATGTCAGGGGGTAGTCCGCCCAGTAAGTGCGTGCCGTGAGATCCGCGGTGTCGAACGGGTGAAGGCCTTCCGGCGCCGTATCGAAACGGACAGAAGTGCGGCAGTAGACCTCTGCCGTGTGTGTGGCAGCAAGTATATCCAGGGCCGTTTCCAGGTTTTCTTCCTCGTCATCACCGGTCAGGAAGATGACGGGGAGTTCCGCCTCGTACTTCTTTGAACGCCGAAAGCAGGCAAAAGCCGCGTCCCGGACAGCCAGCGGCGTATTGATATGCCGGAAGGACAGAAGCCCGCTCAGCTGTCTTTCCGTCCGGCAGAAGATAATACCTGCATTTTCATGAAAAACATCGAGCTTTCCGGCGAGACATCGGTTCTCCTGGCTGTCGCTGTCAAAAATGTACCATTTCGTCGCCCGGGCGCTTCGTATGCGCAGGTACAGAATATGACTTCCGTTCATGAAGCGGATCGACGCAGTGAGAACTACGGAAATCAGACCACAGCTCAGCAGAATGAAAATGAGGCCGAGCAGCTGCCCGAAGATCGTGTTCGGCTTCATGTCTCCATAACCCACGGTAGTGACTGTCACAATAAAATACCAGAAGGCGTCCCATGGAGTTTTGATCGTGGAGTTCGGAGCGGACCGCTCTACGAACGAGAGCAGGCAGAGAACGGCGATGAGGAGCACGATGGATGCCAAAACAATGGCTCTGTTCTGATTCTGTCTTTTTCTCATAGTATTATGCGAGCTGTCACCCGCCATGCGGCGGCGCGGCAGACGATCTCCTTCGTTGTTTTAAGGATTGTAAAGCTGTCTTCAACAAAGCGTGCAGACCGGAAAGCAGCGGCTTTTTTACCGGAACCGAAAATATGACGCCGTATCATCGGCAGTCATGCCTTAAGCGGCTGTGAAAAAGAATGCGGCCGACAGCAAAATGCCAGAGAGTAACCTCTATATAATGCCTCCGGTTTGGGTTGATTTAACAAAGTTATCACAGTATATTTGTATATTTGTCTTGAGCGTGATAATATATGAATCGCTTTAAGAGCTTTCCGGCAGAGCAGGTCATGCCTGCACGGTTAAGCTACTCTTGTTTATAGCCTGATAAGGACGGGACAGCATCTGCTGT
>JAFRCB010000061.1 GCA_017404585.1 Lachnospiraceae bacterium | reverse complement strand
TCACTCTGCGCACGTATCTCACGACTAAAGTCACGAGTATTGCGCGATGAAGAATAAAAAGGGCTGTTGCATTAAGGCGCGCCGCCATCATATATGGCAGACGTTATTTGCAAATGTCTGCCATATATAGTGGTGACACCGTCTAATGCGACAGCCCCTTTTTCTCATCAATAATTCCTAAGCATCGTCCTCTCCGGCACGATCACCATATAAGCACCGTTCTTCGTCTTCTTCATCAGCGTCAGCATCACCTTCTCCGGAACACTTACGCAGCCCGACGTATACCAGCGGTCAACGCTCTTGCAGTGAAGGAAGATGGCAGACCCGCGCTTAAAGACCGTGGGATTCATGTTGAAGCCGATCGCCATCGCATACTTATACTCTTCATAATCAATCAAATGCTCGCCCGGGACCCTATATGAACTCTCGACCCACGTATTATACGTATCATAATCGCCCGACCAGTAAGAATTCTTCGTGATCTGGCGGTATGTCATCGATGTTCCGGGATTCTTTCCGGGTCCGAATGCCAACGGCAGCGTAAACGCGCCGACCGGCGTCGTCTTGTCACCCTCGCGCCGCTCGCTCGCGAGCTTAAAACCATTCTTACCGTAGCCGCAGTAGGAGGAGACGACTTTCGTCCATTTGCCATTTGCCTTACTGAACAGGGTAAGAGTATGGTCGACGACCATGATGATCTGATTCGTCTTTTTCGATGTCGACATGATATCGAGGTAATTAATAAACGGAACCTTTGAATCAGCGAGCATCCGGCCGTACGAGTCAAAGAAGCGCAGTTTCCCGTTCACCTTCACCCATCCGGTCTTTATTGTCCGATAAAGGAACGTGACGATCTGTCCGCGTGTGCATTCCGTATTGACGCCAAACGTCCCGTCATCGAATCCCTTCGTGACATTCTTCTGCGAACCCCAGACAATCGCCCAGAAAAAATCGTGTTTGACCGGCACATCGCTGAACGGGGACTCTGATACGTACTTCGGCAGCGGCTTTCCCTTAAACCTCCAGAGGAACATCATGCACTGGCCCCGGGTACAGGTCTCATCCAGTCCGAACGTGCCGTCCTCATATCCTTTTGTGATGCCCTTCTGTGATGCCCAGAGAATGGCTCTGTAGTGCGGGTGCGACGTCGGCACGTCACTGAACGGGCTTTCCGAAGCATCTTCCGGCGCCGGTTTTCCCGCCATGCGCCACAGGAACATCACCGCCTCGCTGCGGGTGCAGGCTCTGTCGATGCCGAACGTGCCGTCCTCATATCCCTTCGTGATGCCGGTCTCAGCCGCCCAGCAGATCGCCTTGTAGTAGGGGTGCTTCGGGTCCTGAACATCCGAGAACTTGTATGACGTCGCAGCAGCTCCGGCTAAGGCTTCTTCTGCGTCCTCAGCAAATATCGTTCCGTCCGGGTACACGCCATCAGCCCCATCCGCGGCTTCCGGTCCGGCTGTATCAAATTGAGCCGTATCCGGCTGTGTGGCTTCATCCAACTCAGATGCATCAGACAGAGCGTTTCCATCTGACTCAGCTGCACCACCAGACTGGGCGTTTCCTTCAGGCTCAGCTGCATCCGTCTGAATGTTTTCATCCGGTATGACCGCGTCAGTCTCCGTATTTACGTCAAGCCCCCATGTCTTTTCATCTGTCGGAACCTCACCAATGATTTCCGTATCAATGCGTTCTTCATATGCAGACAGATCCTCCGCCTGCGTCTCATACATATCCGTGGCTGCCGCCACAGAGCTTCCCTGTGACGTGATAAGCATCGCTGCCGCACAGCCCGCCGCCAGCAGCTTTTTCCAGATTGGTTTCATCTCACTCCCCCTTCATCGCTTTCTCAATCTCCTTGCACATAGAAAGAATGTAGACAGAAAGCTCGCGAATCCGCTCATTGTCCATCCTCTCCACCGGTGCCGAAATACTGAGCGCATACTGGCCTCCGCCCACCGGAGGAAGCGAAGCCGCAATACAGCGCACTCCGGTCTCATTCTCCTCGTTGTCCAGGGCATACCCACGCTTGCGGGCATCCTCAATGGCATAGATAAATTCATCGTATTCCGTAATCGTGTAGGGCGTGATCCGGGTGATATCACTCGATTCCCAGATATCGCGGACTTCTTCCTGCCCCAGTTCCGCGCAGATCGCCTTTCCGACTCCCGTGCAGTAAAGCGGGATCCGCCCGCCGATCTGCGAACCCATCTGAACAGTGTTGCCCGCGGATTCTATCTTATCTATATAGATGGCGTCTACCCCGTCACGTCGAACAAGGTGTACTGTCTCTCCGCTCATCTCCATGAGTTTTTGCAAATAAGGATGCACGATATGCACCAAATTCTCCCTGGCAACGACCTTATCGGCCATTGCGGCAATCCGGAGGGTCGGCGAATACCTTCCGTCATCCTCCTGCCTGACATATCCGAGGAACATCAGCGACTGCAGGACGCGATGCGCAGTCGTTTTATTAAGTCCGACTTCCACGGCAATATCCTGGAGCTGCATCTCGCCGCGCTCCGCCAGCAGCTCAAGGATTCCAAAAAGCCGGTCCGCAACCTGGATCGGATTCTTCTCAATTTTTAATTGGCTGTCCATATGCTTTCTCCCCTGCTTGGCCAAATTTAAGCCACCGTTTTTCATAGCTCATTTGACATTGCCACCCCCGCTGTAAATCCCGGGCCATGCCTCACAGGCGTGACTCGAATTGTCTGCGGCGGTTACTGCACTGTTATTTATATCACAAACTTTTTCTATTGTTACTGCACTGTTATTTATACCACAAACTTTTTCCATTATAACTGCACACGGCTCGTAAATCTACATACATTCTTCACTCAGACAAAATTACAGGTTTTTTATGATGAGTTCCATGCATTTACATGAATATTGAGATGCGATCCGCACATTTACATATTATCACAGAACGCATCTTCGGTCTACCTTAAATTTCATATTGTGAAACGAAAATAGTTAAATTTTATAGGTTTTTTCGATTTTTCCTGTTGACATTTCACATTGTGGTATTATAATGCTAAGTAAAGAGAGCACATAAAAACCAGAAAATGAAGCTCTGATCTGTAAAGATGACCCATCACCAGGAGGAAATATCATGAACGAAGTATTAAAGAAAATCGGTGAAATCGGAATTATCCCTGTTGTTGTACTTGACGATGCCAATGATGCTGAGCCGCTCGCAAAAGCCCTCATCGATGGCGGACTTCCGTGCGCAGAAGTTACATTCCGCACAGCAGCTGCTGAAGAAGCAATCCGCAAGATGTCTACAGCTTATCCGGATCTGTTCGTAGGCGCAGGCACAGTCCTGACAGTAGAGCAGGCCAACCGCGCAGTCGATGCCGGTGCAAAGTTCATCGTCAGCCCGGGCCTCAATCCCGAAGTTGTAAAATACTGCGTTCAGAGAGGAATCCCGGTATGCCCGGGCACCTGCACACCGAGCGATATTGAGCAGGCTCTCGCACTTGGCCTTGACGTTGTGAAGTTCTTCCCGGCAGAGCCGGCAGGCGGCCTTGGCTTCATCAAAGCTATTGCAGCTCCGTACACAGGCGTTAAGTTCATGCCGACAGGCGGAATCAGCGCAAAGAACGTTCGCGAGTATCTTGCTTATGACAGAATTCTTGCTTGCGGCGGCAGCTGGATGGTCAAGAATGACCTCGTAAAGGCAGGCGACTTTGAGAAGATCACAGAGCTTGTCCGCGAGGCTGCTGATATTGTAAAGGAAGTCCGTGGCTGATACCGTCATATAGATTGAACAACAGACCATCGCCCTTTGAGGCGGCAGCTAACAAATCATATTTGAAAGGAATTTACCATGAATCTTTATCTCAGACCCAAAGAAGAGTGTATGTTCGACGCAGTATCCCTCGGTGAAGTCATGCTTCGTCTCGATCCGGGCGAAGGCCGTATCCGCACAGCAAGAAGCTTCCGTGCATGGGAAGGCGGCGGAGAATACAACGTAATCCGCGGACTTCGCAGATGCTTTGGAATGAAGACAGCTGTTATGACAGCATTTGCAGACAACGAAATCGGCAAGCTCATGGAGGACTTTATCCTGCAGGGCGGCGTTGACACATCCCTCATCTGCTGGATGAAGACAGACGGCATCGGCCGCACATGCCGCAACGGCATCAACTTCACAGAGCGAGGCTTTGGCATCCGCGGCGCAAAGGGCTGCTCCGACAGATTCCACACAGCAATCTCCATGGCTAAGCCGGAAGACTTCGATTTTGAATACATTTTCGGAACACTCGGTGTTCGCTGGTTCCATACAGGCGGTATCTATGCAGCTCTCTCCGAGCAGGCATGTGAGACTGTCATCGAAGCAATCAAGACTGCCAAGAAGTATGGCACAGTCGTATCTTATGATCTGAACTACCGTCCGTCCATGTGGAGCGCGATCGGCGGCCAGAAGAAGGCTCAGGAAGTCAACAAGGAAATCGCCAAGTATGTCGACGTCATGATCGGCAACGAGGAAGACTTCACAGCATGCCTCGGCTTCGAGATTGAGGGCAATGATGCCAATCTCAAAGAGCTCAACCTCGACGGCTACAAGAAGATGATCGGTGAGGCAGCCAAGGTTTATCCGAATTTCAAGGTCGTTGCTACAACTCTTCGTACAGTCCGCACTGCTACAGTGAACGACTGGAGCGCTATCTGCTGGGCAGACGGCGAGATCTACAAAGCTAACGCTTATGACAAGCTTGAGATTATGGACCGCGTGGGCGGCGGAGATTCATTTGCATCCGGTCTCGTCTATGGTCTTATGACAACTGAGAATGCTGAGCTCGCAGTCAACTACGGCGCTGCACACGGTGCTCTGGCTATGACAACACCCGGCGACACAACAATGGCATCTGTTGATGAAGTTGAAGCAATCATGCGCGGCGCAGGCGCAAGAGTTGCCAGATAAAGGTAATAGGTATGGGTAAGGAATTTGATCTGCTTTCCTACGGCGAGGTCCTTCTGAGGCTCTCGCCGGAAGGAACAGAACGGCTTGATGACAGTGAAACTTTCACAAAGCGTGTCGGCGGCGCAGAGCTGAATGTGGCAACAGGTGTTGCTCTGCTCGGCCTCCGCACAGGTATCATTTCAAAGCTTCCTAACAATAAGCTGGGTCAGTTCGCCAAGAAACGCATTCGTTTCAGCGGCGTCAGCGATGACTATCTCGTTTATGAAGACGGCAAGGATGCCAGACTTGGTCTCTACTATTATGAGCTTGGCCGGTATCCGAGAAAACCGAGTGTCGTTTACGACAGAGCGTTCACTTCTTTCAGCCGCAGTGATATTTCCGATTTCCCGGAAAACATGTATTCCTCCGCAAGGCTTTTCCATGTGAGCGGCGTCACACTTGCTCTTTGTGAGGAGACAAGGAATACGGCGATCGAGATGATTCATAAGTTCAAGGAAGCAGGAGCTCTTATCTCATTTGACGTGAATTTCAGAGGAAATCTGTGGACCGGTGACGAGGCAAGAGAGTGCATCGAGAAGCTGCTTCCGTATGTTGACATTTTCTTCTGCTCAGAGGATACAGCCAGACTGACATTCGGAAAGACCGGTACAGCTGAGGAGATCATGAAGAGCTTTACCGAGGAGTATCCGATCTCGATCGTGGCATCCACACAGCGCATCGTTCACAGCCCGATGCACCACACATTCGGCTCCGTGATCTACAGCCGCGAGACGGACACCTTCTATTCGGAGAAGCCGTATGAGCGCATTCAGGTCGTGGACCGTATCGGCAGCGGGGATGCTTACTGTTCAGGTGTTCTCTATGCTCTGCTGTCCGAGCCGGGCAATTACCAGCGCGCTGTTGAGTTCGGAAACGCGCAGGCTGCAGTCAAGAATACCGTGCCGGGCGATATGCCGGGTTCCGATCTGGACGAGATCGAGTCGGTCATCAGGGACCATCACTCAACTGGATATCAGAGCGAAATGAAGCGTTGAGTTTCAGCTTTTGGCAGGGGGCGTTGCCTCCTGCCTTTTTACGTGCCCGGGATAGTGCCGGTCATAGTTCGGACAGGCTGCAATAAGGTTCTTATTCCGGCGCAAACATCATCTTCATCGAAAAACGCAGGTCCTTCCCTGCGAGCCAAAAAGCTAACGCTTTTGGTCTCTCAGTCGGACCCGCAATGTTTTTCTCACGAAGATGGATGCTTTGCGCCGAAAACGAAGTCAATTAGCAGCCTGTATGAACTGTGACCTGTGAATACATGGCGAAGGCAGCAAAATCCTGCTTCCTAAGGCATGTTTGCTGCCTTTGTCCAAAACGAGTTTCATCGGGACTGTGTCGGAGGCAGCAAAAACTTGATTCTGAGGCGTGGTTGCTGCCTTTGATCTTGATGGGTTTCATTGGGTCCTCGACGGAAGCAGCAAAATCCTGCTTCTTAAGGCATGTTTGCTGCCTTTGACTAAAGTGAGTTTCATCGGCTCCTCGGCAGTGGCAGCAAAATCCCGCTTCCAAGGCATAATTGCTGCCTTTGTCCAAAATTAGTTTCATCAGCTCCTCGGCAGTGGCAGCAAAATCCTGCTTCCTGAAGCATGTTTGCTGCCTTTGACCATTTGGCGAGTTGACAAGGTCCCCCGCTTTATTTACACTGAGTGCAAGTCCTTACATTCAGAAAAGTTTGGGAGAACCCTCATGAACATATACGATATAGCGAAACTTGCAGGCGTATCCATAGCCACCGTATCCCGGGTCGTCAACGACAGCCCCCTGGTAAGCGAAAAAACAAAAGCCAAAGTCCGCAGGGTCATGGAAGAAAACAACTACACCCCCAACGTCTTCGCGCGCGGTCTCGGCCTCGGCACCATGAAGACCATCGGCATCGTCTGCCCCGACGTCGCTGACGTCTATATGGCACGCGCCGTTGCCCTCATTGAAAAGAGTCTTAGGGAGTCGGGCTATGACTGCATTCTTCAGTGCAGCGGCAAGAAGGATCCGGATGATGCCCGGGCCGCCGTGACCAACATCCTGAATAAGAAGATTGACGCGCTCTTCCTGATCGGTTCCTTCTACATGCTGGAGGGGGAAGATGACCCGGACACTGACTACATCAGGGAAGCCGCCAAAAGTGTCCCGGTCTTCCTGGTCAACGGATATGTCAGAGGGGAAAACATCTATGGTGCCCTGTGCGATGACCGCAGCGCGACAGAGCAGGCTGTAAATCTGCTCATAAGTGAGGGCAGAAAGCGCATACTCTTTCTCTACAATACAGATTCGCACAGCCTGCGCGAGAAGCGTCAGGGTTATTTTGACGCGCTTGCCGCTGCCGGTCTGCCAATCGATGAATCTCTCCTCTTCTTCTCGCTTGGCGGAATCGAAGGGGCAAAGCATGACCTGCTCTTATCCTGCCCAAAGGATATAGACGCTATCTTCGCGGCAAATGACCGCCTCGCCGTCGGCGCATTAAAATATGCCCGCGAAGCGGGCATTTCAGTCCCCGATGAGCTGAGCATCATCGGTTACGACAATTCTGAAATTGCTGTCAGCTGTGATCCGGAGCTCACCAGCGTTGACAGTATGTGTGAGACACTCTGCAGGATCAATATCAATTCCCTGCGCAGCCTGCTGCAGGGCGAGGTCCCGGCTGCCAAGTCCTATACGAAAGGCATTCTGGTAAGAAGGGCTTCCACGCTCCTGTAAAAAATGAAAGAAGGACTTCCCCTATTATCGGGAAGCCCTTCTTCTATTTTATGAGCTTCACGGCTGCTTGCCAATGTAAGCCAGGATTCCGCCGTCAACATACAGGATATGTCCGTTCACGAAATCGGACGCATCCGCTGCGAGGAATACTGCCGGTCCCATGAGGTCTTCCGGATCTCCCCAGCGGGCTGCCGGTGTCTTAGCGATGATGAAGCTGTCAAACGGATGTCTGGATCCGTCCGCCTGTCTTTCGCGGAGCGGTGCTGTCTGCGGTGTAGCGATGTAGCCGGGTCCGATGCCGTTGCACTGAATGTTGTACTCGCCGTACTCGGAAGCGATGTTCTTCGTAAGCATCTTGAGACCGCCCTTAGCCGCTGCATATGCGGAAACAGTCTCACGGCCGAGCTCGCTCATCATAGAGCAGATGTTAATGATCTTGCCCTTTTTCTTCTCCATCATATCCGGAAGGACTGCCTTGGATACGATGAATGCAGCGTTCAGGTCAATGTC
>JAFRCB010000005.1 GCA_017404585.1 Lachnospiraceae bacterium | reverse complement strand
TGATGCGCCGCTTTGAGCTTTAATGACTGATTGCATGCATTCTTGCTTTCAGTCGATTTATGGTGATTTCATTGAAAACTACTGCCCGCCATCACACCCGGGCAGTCGTGATGCGCCGCTTTGAGCTTTAATGACTGATTGCATGCATTCTTGCTTTCAGTCGATTTATGGTGATTTCATTGAAAACTACTGCCCGCCATCACACCCGGGCAGTCATGATGCGGCGCTTTGACCTTTGATGACTGATTGCCTGCAGACTTGCTTTCAGTCGATTAAACGTGATTTCATTGATAGCTACTGCCCTCCATGACGAGAAGGGGGAGCATATCGACGAGAAGGAGAGCATATCGACACCCGGGCAGTCGTGATGCACCGGTCTGACCTATGATGACCGTATGGTTCACCACGAAGCAAAACAAAGGGCTGCCGCGGCAGCCCCTTACAGTACAATATTATGTATAATCTTTCAGCAATTTCCTTAAACTACCACTAACCGATTCCCTGTAAGTCAAAGATGAGAATGCTCAGAATATTTCCTGCGGGAGGTTTATGTTTATCTCACGAGGCAGGGTTTCTTATGATCATAGACCCAGTTCGGAATCAGATACTGCATAGCTTTTGCGTCGTCTCTGTCGTGCGTCGGCATACTGTTGTAGAGGGCGTTAGCCTCCTCGACACGCTTCATGTTGAGGTGGACGCCGAGGCCCGGGGCATCCGGGAGCTGCAGCTTGCCATTAATGATCTGCGGTGCGTCGAGCAGCAGATTCTGGCCGTCCTGCCAGATCCAGTGTGTGTCCATAGGAGCCGGATCTCCGACAGCTGCGCAGCCGACCTGTGCAAATGCAGCCAGCGTAATATCGAAATGATTATTGGAATGTACGCCCCATGTAAGTCCCCAGGAAGTGAGCAGCTGAGACATGCGGATCGCTCCGTCAAAGCCCCAGAAATGCGGGTCCGCAAGGATAATGTCGCAGGCATTGAGGCTCACGGTGTGATAGAACTGTCTCCAGTCTGTGGCGATCATGTTCGTGGCCACCTGGAACTGGGTAGCGTTCTTGAATTCACGCATGATCTCACGGCTCGAATAACCTGCCTCCGGTCCGCACGGATCTTCCATATAGGTGATCACATTGTGCATATCGCGGCAGAGTTCAATCGATTCCGCAAGGCTCCACGCGCCGTTCGGGTCGATGTTAATGCGGGCATCCGGGAAACGTTTCTTGAGGGCTTTGCAGGCTTCCATTTCCTCTGCGCCCGCAAGCACTCCGCCCTTCAGCTTAAAGTTCTTGAAGCCATACTTCTCTGTCAGCGCTTCAGCTTCCTCAACAACGCGCTCCGGTGTCAGAATCTCCTCGCGTCTCAGTCTGAACCACGGATCAGAGCTGTCGCTCTCGTCGAGATACTGCATGTCGCCTGCGGGAACTTTATTCTTGTCAGAGACATAGAAGAGGTAACCGAGCATCTCAACTTCATCTCTCTGCTTGCCCTCGCCCATAAGGGAGGCCATCGGAACACCGAGGAACTGGCCGAAGAGATCCATCATGGCGCACTCGATCGCCCACTCACTCTTGACGACGAATTTCAGCTTGGAGATATCCAGCGTCTGGATGCCCTCACCGTCGTCCGCGGAGGATTTCTTTGCAATCTTGTGGATCTTCTGAAGGACTTCACGGTAATTGGACACCGGCTGACCTTCGACTAAAGGCTTCATGGCATTAAGGCAGTCGCAGGTGTAATCGCCGCCGTGGATCTCGCCGATACCTGTATGTCCGGCGTTATCGTGAAGCACAACAAGGTTGCGGGTAAAGCACGGTGCGTGGGCACCGCTTAAGGTCATGAGCATACTGTCATATCCGGCGACCGGAATGACCTGCATCTCTTTAATAATAGGTGTATTGGACATATGTGCCTCCTTACAATCTCATATCGCCCGCAGGCCGTTGGCCGTGCAGGGTCAACACCTTATTTCACCGTTCTGGTACGGAAACCGGCCGCCGTCCTCCGAAGAAGAGGCACAGCGGCCGTCATATCAAAACTCACAGGAGAACTGTAGTTAACTTAGCGGACAAGACACGGTCTCTTCGGGTCGAACTTCCAGCCCGGAATGAGATACTGCATGCCTACAGCGTCGTTTCTTGCGCCCTTGCCGAAGCACTTGTCCATATAGAGCTGATGAGCCTTCATAAGCTGATCGCGGTCGATCTCAACACCGAGACCCGGCTTATTCGGAACAGTTACGCAGCTGTCCACGATCTGAAGCGGCTCTTTGGTAAGTCTCTCGATGCCTTCCTGCCAGATCGAGTGCGTATCCAGAGCGTTGTAGAAGCCCGGTACGGAAGCGCCGACCTGAGTGAACATAGCGAGAGAAATATCGAAATGGTTATTGGAATGAGATCCCCATGTGTAGCCGAAGTCATGGCACATCTGAGCGACGCGAACAGAGCCTGCCATCGTCCAGAAATGCGGGTCCGCAAGGATGATGTCGACAGCCTGGGATTCCAGAGCATGTCCGACTTCTCTCCAGTCCGTAGCGATCATATTTGTCGCTGTCGGGAAGCCTGTTCTGCGGCGGAACTCGGAAACGATCTCACGTCCGGAGTAAACACCCTCTGCACCGCACGGGTCTTCGCAGTATGTCAGGATGCCGTGCATGCCCTTCACATACTCTACGGCCTGCTCGAGCAGCCAGCCGCCGTTCGGGTCAAGGTCGAATCTTGAATCCGGGAATTCCTTCTTCATAGCGCGGATGCATTCCATTTCCTGGTCGCCCGGGAGAACGCCGCCCTTGAGCTTGAAGTCTGTGAAGCCGTATTTCTCTTTTGTTGCCTTTGCAAATTCGACGATCTTGTCCGGCGTCATGGCCTCTTCATGGCGGATACGATACCATGTGCAGTCTGAATCCGGCTCATGGAGATACTCAAGGTCTGTCTTGTTCGGGTCGCCGACAAAGAACAGATATCCAAGCATGCGGACGCGGTCTCTCTGCTGGCCTTCGCCGAGAAGTTCGGAGACTGTCACGCCGAGCATCTTGCCGAGAAGGTCAAGGCACGGAGCTTCGATCGCTGTCTTTACATGGACGCCTGTGCGGAGGTCAAATGTCTGATTGCCGCGGACGTCTTCCTCACCCTTGGCAGCAAGGTATTCCTCGACCTTGCGGAGAGTTGTCTTATACTCAGCCAGATTGCTTCCCTCTACAAGGAACTTCACTTCATTGAGCGCGTCGGTGATCTTTTCGCCGCCCGGTACTTCGCCGATGCCCTCGTCACCGTTATCAGCTGTCAGAATAACAACGTTACGTGTAAAATACGGTCCGTGTGCGCCGGAGAGGTTCAGCTCCAGACAGTCATGTCCGGCTACCGGGAAAACTTCCATTTTGGTAATAAGTCTTTTCATTGTTGTCTCCTTTGTATATCAGATGAGTCCGGCCTTCTCCATCTCGGCCTTGATCTTATCATAAGCTGCCTGATGAGACGGTTTGCTCGGCAGATACGGTACGCCGATGTCGAGACCGCGCAGATTAGCCATATCCTTGGCGGCTACCGGGAAGGAAGCCGCGTCCATGGAGAGACGGACCGGATTCACTTTGAACTGAGCTTCTTTCGAGCCCTCAAGGTCACCTTCCACAAATTTGTTATAAACTTCTGTGATAAGCTCCGGCATGAAATTGCCCGCCGTGCACACTCCGCCGACTGCGCCGCAGCACAGAGAGACATAGAGCAGAGTATCCTTACCACCGAAGACCTTGAAATTGATATCGCGATTGCGTCGAATAAACTCTTCCGTCTGTGTCATGTCTCCGGATGTATCTTTCATTCCCACGATCTTCGGAACCTCATGGGCAAGTTTCTCGACAAGGCCGCCGCTCAGAGTATAGCCTGTACGTCCGGGATTATTGTAAATAAGGACCGGGACATCCGGAACAGCGTCAGCGATCGTCTTGAAATGAGTGTAGAGCTCATCCTCGGTCGGCTTCAGGAACATCGGCTGCAGGATAGAAATGCCTGCAACGTTGTGGGCAGCTGCCATTTTGGCAAGACGCACGCACTTCTTCGTGTTGATCGCGCCGATACCGAAGTAGACCGGGACGCGTCCGGCAGCCTGATCCATCATGATCTCAAGGCCGCGTTCCATCTCGTCTTCTTCGATCTGATAAAACTCACCGTTGGAGCCGAAAGCAAGGATTCCGTGAAGACCGCCCTTAATTACGAACTCGACCTGACGGCGCATTCCTGCTTCATCGATCTTCTCATCTTCATCAATGACAGTAATAATGGGGACGATAACACCCTTGATATAATCTGTATTCATATTTTCCTCCATTGTCGGGTAATGCCGTCCGCTTTCTATTCTATAAGAAAGGCAGTCACGACAGATAACTTCCGGAAACATCTGCTTAATAGAGCCGGCGTGCCGGGCTGGCTGTCCCGACCCGCCGGCTATTTATGTGCGTCAGTTCCGTGAGATGGCAGCAGCTTTATGCAAGGCTGTCAGCGATCTCTTTGATTGTGTTGTACATTGTCTCTTCATTTGCAGCGGACTCTTCAGATGTCAGGTAGAACGGCATGACCGGAAGATCTGTAAGAGCCTTCTGAGCATCAGCATCCTCAAGGACCTTAGCCACGAGCTCATCATAGTAAGCGATGATAGCCGGGTCTGTGTCTGCCGGGAAGTAGAAGGAGTAGTCGCAGTCCGGATATACGAAGTCGATGCCTTCATCTTTGAATGCCGGAACTTCCGGAGTGATGTCATAAGCTTCTGCGTACGGAGCGCCGATGCAGACGAACTGGCCTGCTTCGATGTACTCTTTGCAGTTCAGGTATGCGCCCGGCATAAGGTCGATCTGACCGGAAAGCATAGCTGTGATCTTGTCGGAGTTGGAGCCTGCGTCTACGAGGTCAAGGTCGATGCCTGCAGCCTTCTCGAAAGCAAGGATCTCATAGTATGTGTAAGCGCCGACTTCGGTAGCAGCCTTGAGCTGGCCCGGAGCAGCCTTTGCAGCCTCGATGAATGCGTTGAGGTCAGCATACTTCTCAGCGTTGACATAGAGACCCTGAGCCGGATTCTTAGCGAATGTCGGGCCAAGTGTGAAAGCTGTGTAGTTGAAATCTGTGATGCCTGCGATATTTGCTACGTTGACAAGAGTATGGCCATACAGGAATGTCATACCGTCGTTAGCGGACTGCAGTACCTGGTTGGATGCGACAGAGCCGGATGCGCCGTTGGCATTGACAACGATGAAGTCAACGCCTGTGAGGCCCTTAGCATACTGTGCAAATGTACGGGCTGTAAGGTCTGTGTCGCCGCCTGCGCCTGCAGGAACAACGATAGAGACTGTGCCGCTCGGTGCCCACTCAGATGACATCTCAGCGCCGCCTGCTGCTGATGACTCTGCGCCGCCTGCTGCGGGTGCTGCTGTTGAGGATCCGGAGCCGCCGCATGCAGCAAGTCCGAGGACCATAGTTGCTGTGAGTGCAAGTGCAAATAATTTACGTTTCATTTTGTGCCTCCTTTTTTCTTTTAATACTTCCCTGCCGAGAAGATAATGAAACCTTTTTCATAGTCCGGCAGAACAAGAGTTATTCTGCCGCAGATCTCAGTGGGGGACTTTCCTCCACTGAGACTTTTTGGAGCCCGCCGCCTGCGCTGGCAGGAGGCAGCTCACATGGTGATATTAATCCTCGTCCACCTTCTTTGTGCCCTTGATCTCCTTGTAGACAGACCAGAGAACTACGCCGATCGCGATGAAGAAGAATACGTCGAAGATCGGTCTTGCGAAGAACGCGCCGAAGCTCTTGTACTGCATGATGCCTCGTCTCAGATATGTCTCAAGCATGTTGCCGATGAGGAAGCAGAGAACGAAAGGTGTCGTCGGCAGCTTGAACTTGCTGTAGAGGTAACCGATAACGCCGAAGATCATGATTGACTGAACGTCGAAGATACGGTTGTTCGTTGCGAACGCGCCGACTGCGCAGAGGACCAGGATGCACGGAAGCAGGATATGCTTCGGAACCTTGAGGACCTGTACGAATCCCTTGATACCGATCCACTCGACAACGAGCATGATGAGACCGCAGACCATACATGCGGCGAAGATACCGTAAACGACATCAGCGTTCTTGACGAAGAGCAGCGGACCTGCGGAAAGACCGTGGATCAGGAAGCCGCCGAGCATCATAGCCGTAACGCCGTCGCCCGGGATACCGAGAACGAGAAGCGGGATCATAGCGCCGCCGATCGTAGCGTTATTGGCAGACTCTGTAGCAACGATACCGTCCGGGCAGCCCTTACCGAATTCATCGCGCTTCTTGGACATGTTCTTGGCTGTGACGTATGCAAGCATACCGGATGTCGAACCGCCGATACCCGGAAGGATACCGATGCCGGTACCGATCAGAGAGGATCTGAAGAAGTTCGGCAGATGGTAAACAAATTCCTGCATAGAGAAGCCGAAGCCCTTGACCTTCTCGACCGGAACGGTCTTGGCTGCGCCGGCTTTCATCTTTTCAGCTGTCTTTAAGATATCAGCGACAGCGAAGATACCGATAAGAGTGGTCAGTGTGTCGAAACCGGACATCAGGTTGACCTGGCCGAAGGTGAATCGGGCAGTACCGTCGATCGGGGACATACCTACGACCGCGAAGACCAGACCGAACATACCTGCGAGAAGACCGCGGACCATGTTTCCGGATGAGAGAACAGCGACCATTGTCAGCGCGAAGAAGCAGATACCGAAGTTCTCAGCCGGTGTGAACTGAAGAGCGATATCAGCAAGCTTCGGAGCGAAGAATGACAGGATGAGGAAAGAAAACTCGGAACCAAGGAACGAGAATACGAGACCAAGACCGAGAGCCTTCATGGCCTGTCCGTTCTGAGCCATCGGGTGTCCGTCGAATGTTGTAGCGATCGAGGACGCTGTACCCGGCATGTTCAGAAGAATAGCGGAGATAAGACCGCCGGAGATACCGCCGATATAAACGGCGACGAGGACGTTCATACCGAGGGAGGCTTCCATAGTGAAGGTGATCGGCAGCATCAGGGCGACCGCCATGGATGCGGAAAGACCCGGGATAGAGCCGAATACAATACCGATTGCGACACCGGCGATCATAAGCAGAAGTGACATCGGCTGGCATACGCTGAGGAATGCTGAGCCCATTAATGATAGTGTGTTCATAAATACCTCCTACTTATAGATTAATCGTGAATATACCTGCCGGGAGGACAATCTTGAAACCGTAGCGGAACAGGAAGAAAACAACGAGAACAAAGACGACATCGATGATCAGATAGAGAATGATGTCCTTCTTTGTGCGGTTCTCATCCGGAGCCAGAACGAAGATCTGTCCGAACAGATAGACAAATGTTGAAATAATGAAACCTACAGGCTGGAGTACGAACACATAGACCAGTGAGAGGATCAGGGATGACAGAACGCGCTTGTAATCGCTGTCATCCGGGCCCTCGGCTTCCGCCTTGGCAACTGCCGCCTTCAGGCCCTTGATACTCTGAGCGAGAAGGATAGCGGAAAGTAAAACAATAATTACGCCGATGACGGTCGGCATGAAATCCGGACCGATTTCTACGACAGCACTCTTTGGGAACGCTCTGGCACCGATAATAAGAGCAATGCCAACTACCAGGAAAAAGATGCTGACGCAGATATCGCCATACTTTTTAACGAACATTGAGACTGTCCCTCCTTACTTCCCCGGACCGGCACACGGCCGGCCGGGAACAACCACCTTTTAAGCCTTACTTATTTTTCCTTGACAACCGAAGTTCCGGAGATAGCCTCGTAATACTTCACGATCGCGTCATGATCATCAGCGCCGCAGTCATGAGCATTCAGGAACTGAAGGATTTCCATAGCCTGAGCTGTGAACGGAGCCGGGGAGTTGATCGCGTGAGCTGCGTTGAGAGCATTTGTAAGATCCTTTGTGTGAAGGACAATACGGAAGCCCGGCTTGTAGTTGCCATCGATCATCATCGGGACCTTGGCATCCATAACTGTGGAGCCTGCGAGACCGCCGCGGATAGCCTGATATACGAGTTCCGGATCCGTGCCCATCTTTGCGGCAAATGTAAATGCCTCAGCACATGCTGCAATATTGATCGCAACGATCATCTGGTTGGCAAGCTTTGCAACGTTGCCGGAGCCGATCGGTCCGACATAAACTGCGGAGCCGCCCATGACCATGAGCATGTCATAGTACTTGTCAAATGTCTCTTTCTTTCCGCCGACCATGATGGAAAGGGATCCGTCGATAGCCTTCGGCTCGCCGCCGGAGACCGGAGCGTCAAGCATATCTACGCCGATCTTCTCGAGGTCTGCAGCAATCTTCTTGCTCTCGACCGGGTCGATGGAGCTCATATCGATGAGGACAGATTCACCTGCCTTCATGCCTTCAGCAAGACCGTTCTCGCCGAACACTGCAGCGCGGACGTGCGGGCTGTTCGGAACCATTGTGATAACGACCGGGCACTGCTCAGCAACTTCTTTGCCGCAGCCTGCAGCTGCTGCACCACAGCTTACAAGGTCATCTACCGCAGCCTTGTTGAAGTCATAGACGACCAGCTCGTAACCGGCCTTCACCAGGTTCTTAGCCATCGGTCTTCCCATAATGCCGAGTCCTACAAAACCAACTTTCATTTTTAGTTACCTCCTTGATGTTTTGATATGTATACTTAATTCCTTAAGCTCTACCGTGGTGATTAACATAAAGAGATTATAAAAAATCATAGCTTCGAGAAATAGATAAAAAATGCACAAGATAATTTAATTATTTTCAGTCTTTTGTCATTATTTCTGATTTATTTCCGAACCGTTTCTATAGTTTTTCAATCTTGCAATTTTGAGTATTCGTGTGAAACAATCTTTGCAAATGACGCATCATCATAAACCAGATGACTGCACGATTCAGACGCCCGGCCCCCCTGACTGCAATAAAAAAAGGTAATCCTTATATCCTCTTGCTTTGGCGGCAATGAACATCAAAAAAAGACTGCCGAAGCAGCCTTATTTTTCCACACTATTTAATCTCTGACGCAGAATTCTCG
>JAFRCB010000060.1 GCA_017404585.1 Lachnospiraceae bacterium | reverse complement strand
TCTGACAGCAGAACAATGAACCTTGACAATACCATATGCCGCTTTCAGAACTCAACGGGAGTATTGTGCCCATTTATGTGGACAAATGCCGTCCTGCCGAGAGCCGAACGTGGATAGTGGTATTGTTGTGTAACAAATCGACGTTTCAAGGGCATGTCCCATACGTCATGAATAATCCAGGTTTATTATACTTTTTTAGATGAGAAATGGAAATACCATTATACTATCATCCAACTGTTCTGCTCGAAGTATTGTCAAGGCATCACTTTCCTTAATCAGCCCATACCTGAATCCCCTGCTTCTCTTTGCGGTTCACGCACTCTGCTGTCAGATTCACCCAGCTTGCGCAGTGATCCAGAATAATCGAGTCAGTAGTAATCACCCGTTCTTTTCCATAAAGTGCCCGATCAACATCCCGCCGAATCTGAATATCCAGGCCAAATGAATATCCTCCGGCTTCCGCAATATCCGCAATAAGAGCTTTCAATCTGCCGGAGTTGGATACCGGCTCATCGAGCAGAATATTTACCTTGCCGACCGCCGCATCTCTGAGTACGTCAAACATCAGCCGCACAGCCCCTGTCGTCTCCGGAATCAACCGGTATGTTCCCCTCAGAGCGGCAAGATCACGGATCGTCCCATCCATGCAGTAAAAAAGCAGAGAGTCACAAAGGAGCACCTCCAGTGTGATAATCGTATTAAAACCATCGATCCAAACTTCTGTACCAGACAGATCATCAACAAAAACCTGTTTCTCTTTTCGGCCTGCAAGCTGCTGCCGGGTCGCAACGCTCCTCATGATAGACAGCCGCTGCCTCTCGGAAAGCATAAAATGATTGCCCGCGAAGACTGTCGCCTGCTTCAGATCATAGCCTTCATTTATAAGATATACAACGTGCCCGGATGCGGTTTTCAATGTAGAGACTGCCTCCGTTGAAAAGTTCCGGTCATCCTCCGGCACATATCCGCGCTTTGCGTTCATTGCTGAAATCCCTCTCGAGTTCGTTACATTTGCCCTTACTCTCTTGCACTAATGTACATGCGGATAAGGATACTTCCGTACAGAAACCACAGGTAAAAATACCAGAATAAGAGGGTAATCGCCGGATACGGTATGCCTCCGATTTTCATAACAACAGCCGCGATTATAAGGACCATTGAAAATATGTGTAACGCTATCCACTTATCTTTTCTGTCCACAATGAGATGCAGAATTGTAGCAGGCATGAACGTGTAGTCCATACATACAACGAGAACGCCCACTATGTCGTACCACTTTAAGGTCATCCCCTCATAAAATACTCCTGCAATCGCCATCGTGGTAAAAACAAAAACAGCCACATCCAGAACTCTGCTTGCTTTTTTCAATGACGTGTTCCTCATCTCCCGGTAAATCCTCCCCACTGCCTCTCTGAATAAGGGGGCTTAATTTTATACGCATCCGGGCTGATTTCTACATCCGGTCCGCAGACCACTTCACGAAGCTCATCACATCCTCCAAAGACATAGGCATATATCTTTTTCATTCCGGCACCACAGACCACTTTTTTCAGATTCCTGCAGTTTGCAAATGTAAACGGCGGAAGATTCGTCAGTCGGTCCGGCAGCACGATCTCCTCGAAAGAGCTCTCACTGAACGTATATCCCCACAAATCCGTCAATCCCGCAGGCAGCACAATACTGTGAAGGTTTTCACATCCTCTGAACACGAATGATCCCATATTAGTGACTGAATCGGGGATATGGACAGAGGTTATTTCCCTGTGTCCGGCAAAGAGCCTGTCATTAATGACCGTAACGGGTGCTCCCCCATAACTGCCCGGAACAACAACCTCCGCTTCATCTCCGCGGTATCCCATAACACTGAAAGTGTTATCTGCATTCTGTTTATAATAAAAATCCTGCATAATAATGCTCCTCAGATTCCAAGCTCCCGGCATGCCAAATCATACACGCGCGGTTTAGTTACCGCATCCTTCCTTGCCCGATCGGTCCCAACTATTCTTCCATTCCCGCATTCTCACGGTACAGTTCCATCATATCTTCATCCGGAACAAAACGTGAGCCCACGTCATCAATCAGAGATCGGAACTCTTCCGCAGCTTCCTTCCGGTCTGCGTACAGCTTTCCGTATTCATCGTTCCAGCTGTCCTCATCCTCAAAATCAGCTGCCGCATTGCCGCTGATATCATTTTTCATATCCTCTTTACTTAAGTCATCGTTAAACTCGACAGCTGTTTCTCCTCCGAGAATCAGGTTCGCGTATACCCGGTTGTTCATGCTCCGCTGAACACCGATCTGTGTACTGTTGTCCACGAGCGTATTATGAGCAAACTCACATTCTTCGGTAAATCCGAGGTCACTGTCGTAGCCTCCGAAGCCGATCCCGGCCCATCCGTGACAGTCCGCAATCACATTGTCATGTACGTTGACCCCGGTCACCTTGAATATTTCATTTTCCTCCGGGCTGTGCTCCGTCGCGACTTCCAAACCTATATCACAATTGAAAATGAAATTATTGCAGATTTCTATGTCACATCCCCCATCGACATAGATTCCATCCGCACAGAGGTCATATTCCCCATCTTCAAAATAGGCATCATTACCTTCCGCGCTGATGTTGTATATGACGTTATCGCGGCAAATGCCATTCCTCACCCGATCTGCTTCGTATTGGTTCTTTTCGCTGGCCTGATCCGGATGCATGGCTGTCCCCTCGAAACCAATCATGTCGATTCCTATATTATTGTTGTCATGCACCCGATTTCCCGCAATCAAAAAGCCGTCTATATTGCCGTTAAGTACTACCGACTCACTTGAGCCGCACTGACAGTCGTACACCTCGCATTCCTCAACAGTAAGATTGGAAACAGCTGTCAGATCATTGCGGGCATAAACACAGATGCCATGGACTCCCCGCACACCATGGACTTTGCATTTTCTAAAGGTGATGTCACTAAGAGTCGCATCCTCTGCCTCACGCGTACTTTCATAATCAATACCGTGGGTCCCGCCCTCTGTTTCAATTCCCTCGATCACGATATGGCTTGTGTTGCAAATGGAGATACAAACCTCTCCTTCAGCTTTCACAACCACCGTCTCTCCCTCCGCAGGACGAATACAAGTGGGAGAATCTTCCGTGCCGGACGAGTCCGCATCGAGCCGAATCGGTCCGTAAGTTCCGCCGTGTACGACAATCACGGACCCGGGCATCGTCCGGGCGGCATAAGAGACCGTTGCATACGGTTCTTCCGGCTTTCCGCTGCCTGTGTCATCGCTTCCGTCTGTCGCGACATGTACTTCTGCCGGCTGCATTGGCTTCGATGTGCAGGCACTGAGTCCGAAAATAAAAGCGATTAACAGAACGCAAAGCATCCATTTTGAAGTGTCTTTACTTGTCAGAAATTGTTTCATATTCTTCACCTCTACAGTAACAGTATCAAAAAAGATGGGGACACTTTGATTTGCAATCTCATATTTCAAATGACATTCCGGGCAATGTTATCAGTCAACTTTATCAAAATCAGATGGGCCGGCTTGACCCACCCATCCTGCGCGATGCGAAAAAATGCGGAAGATTCCTTTGCAAAAAGGTCCTTCCGCATTTTACTGTCAAAGACGGGACTAAACGAGATAGTGCAGAAGCTCTAATCCAAAGTCAGTGTCTGTTTCAGACCTCTACACCATCCATAGCCATATGATACATTTCCTTGATGCCTTCATAATCTACCGGCTTGATCTTGGTAATTGTAATAGTCTTAAAGTAGGAAGCTTCCAGCGACAGCTGATCAAGCTCTTCCTCCGTGGGGGTAATGCCCATCTCCTTAATGGATACCGGCATGCCAATCTCGCGGAAGAACGCAACAGTTTTGCGGATTCCTTCTTCTGAAGCCTTGATATCATCCTCTTCTGTCACGCCCCATACCTTGCGGGCATACTGAGAGAACCTGGACGGGCAGTCTTTGTACAGATATGCTGCCCATGCGCTCCAGACCGCGGTTATGGTCGCGCCGTGGACAAGGTCATACATGCCGCCCATCTGCTGGCCAAGCTTGTGTACCGAGAAGTCCTTGCCTCTGCCGCATTCCGTCAGGTCGTTATGGGACAGAGCTCCTGCCCACATAATCTCAGCGTTGGCATCATAATCATTGCGGTTCTCTTTCACGATCCTGGCGTTCTTAATGACCGTACGCAGGAGGCCTTCCGCGATCTCATCTGTCAGTTCACACTTAATTCCCGGGATGAAATAGCGTTCCATAGTATGCATCATGATATCAGCGACACCTGCAAAGAAGTAATAGTCTGGAACAGAAGGCAGAAGCTCAGGGTTCATAATGGCGAATCTGCAGCGATTCAGATCCGTGCCGAAGCCCTTCTTTTTGCCGTTCTCTTCATTCGTCAGGACCGAGTCCGCGGACATTTCCGAGCCGGCTGCCGCGATGGTCAGCACACAGGCAATCGGCAGAGATTTTGTGATCTTGACCTTCTTAAACCAGATATCCCAGAGTGCTGCATCGGGATGGGACGTTCCATGGGCAATCGCCTTAGCAGTATCAATAACACTGCCGCCGCCTACGCCCAGAATGTAATCCGCACCAAATTCCACGGCCTGGCGGACACCTTCCTCCGCATGTGCCAGCGTAGGATTGGGCTTGACGCCGCCATAAGGCATAGCTGCAAGGCCGGCATCCTCAATGGACTTTGTCACGCGACCCAGCAGTCCGCTCTTAACTGCGCTGCCGCCGCCATAAACTACAAATACACGGCTGCCGCCGTCTGCCTTAATCAGCTCGCCTGCCTGCATCTCCGTGCCTTTGCCGAAAACTACTTTTGTCGGTGTATACTGTACAAAATTATTCATATACTCTGTCTCCTCCTGATAAATTCCTGCTTTATTGTCAGCCGCGGCGGAATGGCTTCCTGCGGCGCAACAAAATGCTCAATACCAATTATATTTTACAATAACATATATCATGTTACCACTCAATTTGTATGTTATCATTAATAAATAGGTCATTGTGTATTTGCATCAGGCAAAGTATTGCAAATAAAAACACAGAATGCTTTTTGCAGATTGATTTAGTGCATCTGTCGTTTATAATATAAACAATGAAGTATTCCTGTAAGGAGGGAAATAGTATGGAAGAGAACAAAATTATTAACGAAGAAGAGATCGTCGCTGAAGTTGAAGATGTCATCGCTGAAGCTGCTTCGGAAGAAGCTGTCCCGGAAGAAGCTGCTCCGGTAGAGGCTGCCCCGGAAGAAGCCGAAAAAGAGACAGTCGAAGATGCATTGGATGAGCTCCAGAAAGCTGCCGAGACCACCGTTGAAGAATTGAAGTCTGCAGCCGGTGAGTTTGAAAAAGCAGCCGGAGAAACATCCGAAGAAATAAAGACCGCGGCAAATGACATCGTGGCAAAAATCAAAGCTCTGGTAAAAGATGGCAATGTTACCTTTATCCGTATCCGCAAAAACGATACCGTTGTTCTGAACCTGCCGATGACAGTCGGTATCATCGGGACAGTCCTCGGCCTCGCGGCTGCACCATGGGCTGTCATCCTTGCCACCATCACGACCATCGGTCTTAAATGCACTGTCGAAGTGGAAAAGAAGGACGGTTCGATCATTCTGATTCACGGAAACAACAAGCAGGACAAGTAAAATCACAGCTCACAGATCCATGTGAGTCAGGGGATGCATCCTCTGACTCACTTTTTTCGTAGGCGAGAGGCCAAGGTGCCTGTTTCTTGCTTGCACAAGTCTCGCTCGCGAGACTTGAATTATCATCAGACATCAAAGCCGAATGTGTCGGCCATTACCTTCGCCATCCGCTCCTTGCGGCAGTTATCGCACAGGGTCTCCGGCTCATTGCCGCTTCGACTGGCCGCTTCCTCGATCTGCTCTCTGGTTCCTATGACAGCTCCGCAGCGAGCGCAGTGAACAAGATCAAATGTCTTTCCCCAGATTGTTCGGGTATAATAGTCCTCTTTCACCTCGATTGCATCCGTCGGACACACTTTTGCGCACGCTCCGCATCCGATGCAGACACTGCTGGGATCACCGTACGGCGTGGAAATCATCTTCGTGATTCCGCGGTTCACGGTAGAGATAGCTCCGACAGAAAGTGAGCTGCACGCTCTGGCACACAGTCCGCACACGATGCATTTCTCGCCGTCGACTTTGACGAACCGTTCTATCTCCGGCACCTCATAGAAGCTGCACATCTCTTTGATCACAGAGCTCTCCGGTGCACGTTTTGCCAGAAGCTCGAGGATCATCCTGCGCTCACGGACGATTCTATCACTGTTGGTCTCCACTTCGATCTCGCCGTTCACGGGATACACACATGAGACCACAACGCTCTTTCTGCCCCGATCATTGACCTCCACGATACAGAGTCTGCAGGCTCCCATGTCCTCTTCCTGAGAGTCATGGTGGCACAGCGTAGGGATCAGGATCCCGTTGCGACGCGCTACTGTCAGCAGAAATTCACCCTTTTCGCAGGTACATTCTTTCCCATCGATTTTGATGATCATTTTGTCCGCCTCCCTTCTGTGAGCACTGCATCGAAACGACACGCCTCGCGGCAGCTTCCGCAGGAAATACACTTAGCGGGATCAATGCTGTGAGGCTTCTTGACTGTTCCGCTGATTGCTCCGGCAGGACATGCTCTCGCGCAGGAAGTACACCCTCTGCAGACATCCGGATCGATCCTGAACGAGGTAAGCGCTTTACAGACTCCGGCAGGACAGCGATGTTCCAGAATATGCGCTTCATACTCATCTCTGAAATACTTGAGGGTCGTAAGCACCGGATTCGGCGCGGATTTTCCGAGGGCGCAGAGCGAGCAGTCGATCATCGTCTCACCCAGAGCCTCAAGAAGATCCAGATCTTCCATTTTGCCGCGGCCTTCGCATATATCGGTCAGGATCGCCAGCATCTGCTTGAGTCCTTCACGGCAGGGCGTACACTTTCCGCAGGATTCGCCGCACAGGAAATTGACATAATATCTTGCCACATCGACCATACAGCTGCGGTCATCCATAACAATCATACCGCCCGAGCCCATCATGGCTCCGTATTCCTTCAGCGTATCAAAATCCACGGGAAGATCGAGCAGGCTTTCCGGTATACAGCCGCCCGACGGTCCGCCGGTCTGCACTGCCTTGAACGGACGGCCGCCCTTCAGACCGCCGCCGATCTCGAATATTAGGGTCCGGAGAGTGGTCCCCATTGGGACTTCTACAAGACCGGTCCGGTTGACCTTGCCGACCATGGCAAATACCTTGGTGCCCTTGCTCTTTTCCGTTCCGACGGCGGCATAGGCCGCTCCACCGTGGCTGATGATATACGGGACATTGGCAAGCGTCTCAACATTGTTTAGAACGGTCGGCTGATCCCACAGGCCTCTCTGAACGGAACGAATGTATTTCGCGCGCGGTTCTCCAACCTTGCCCTCAACGGACTGCATAAGAGCAGTTGACTCACCGCAGACAAAAGCGCCGCCGCCCCGGACCACTTCAAGATGCAGCTTTCTGCCGCTGCCGCAGATATTGTCGCCGATGAATCCGGCCTTTTCGGCATCCGCGAGAGCCCGCTTCACATTATGCACTGCGAGATTATACTCGTCACGGATATACAGGTAACCCTGCTGCGCACCGATAGCCAGCGCACAGATCGCAAGTCCCTCGACCACGCTGTGCGGGTCACCTTCGAGAATGGATCTGTCCATGAACGCACCCGGGTCTCCCTCATCACCGTTACAGGCTACGTATTTCGGGAAATTGTCATAGCCAAGCGCCGTGCGCCACTTGCGGCCGGTCGGGAAACCGGCTCCGCCGCGACCCCGAAGTCCCGAAGCTTCCACCTCTCCGATGATCTCTTCCGGCGTCATCGACAGGGCTTTCTTAAGCCCCTCATAACCCCCGTGCGCAATATAATCCTGTATTTCTGACGGGTCGATTTTTCCGATGTTCCTGAGCGCGATCTTCATCTGAGGCGCGTAGAACGGATTTTCATCCTGGCTCTTTACGAACTCACCTTTATCATTCTTGTAAAGGAGCTTTTTAATAAGCTCTCCGTTCCTGACCGTCTTTTCGAGAATGTCTTTTACGTCGGATACTTTTACGTGGTAATAGGAAATCTCGTCAGGAAGGATCGTGACAAGCGGTCCGTTCTCGCAGAAACCGTTGCAGCCGGTTCGTTTGATATCGCATTCGACATTTGCATCAAAATCACCCTGGCCAAGGAGACGCTCGAATTCATCTGCGACTTTAGCACTGCCATTTGCAAGACAGCCCGTACCGCAGCATATGCGAACAGTTTTCATCTGTTATCCCTCCTTTCTATAAGACTCCAAAACACCCGGAAGTTTCTCCATGGTCATTTTCCCGTAATACGTGTCGTCCACGACCATAACAGGCGCAAGCGCGCAGGAACCCAGACAGTTCACAAGCTCAAGGCTGAAGAGTCCGTCCTCTGTGGTCTCTCCGTCGGATATGCCGAGAACTCTGGTCACACCCTCGACAAGCGTCATGGATCCGCGGATATGACATGCGGTCCCGTCGCACAACTTGATGATATGTCTGCCCTTCGGCTTAAGAGACAGGGCCTTATAGAACGTAGCCATCGAATAAAGAGAGGACAGCGGCACGCCCAGGTAAACCGCCAATGCCTCCAGTCCTTCTCTGGGAATATACTGGAATTCATGCTGCATGTCCTGCATGATTGCCAGGCTGTAGTGCCGGTCGGCAGGATACATATGCAGAATCTCATCGATTTTTTCTTTACTTACAGACAATTGTGAATACCTGCCTTTCTGTTATCCCTGCAGGCGGCAGGGAATACTCTGATACTGTGACTGTTAAACGCCGATATGCATTTACCCTCCCGCAACGACAGGGAATACCTGTACTGTATCAGTCTCTTTAAGGGCTGTATGGATACCGTTCAGGAACTCAATGCGGCGCCCGTTGACCAGGATAATTGATCTCTCCGAAACCGCCTCTCCGTCGGGCGTCAGCAGTTCATTCCGAAATTTCGCTCCGAAGCGGTCCGAAATCTGATGACATAGTTCGTAGACAGAGCCGGCTTCTTCCGGCCACTGCATTTCCTTACAGCCTGCAAAGTCGGGATCTCTGTAATATGCGAAAAATTTAACGATCATGATCTTAGGCCCCCATAATCAGGCAGGAGCGGCAAGCCGCTCCTAACCGATTCATCAACTCACTTTATGATAATTATACGCTTAAAGGCCCAGCTCAGCATCCTTTTCTTTGGTCGGAATACCCTCGGTATCCCATCCGCGGACAGCATAGTATTCTTTGAGCATGGTCTGCAGCTGGCTGACTCTTCCTTCAGCAGGTCCACTCGGCAGCTTTTCCCTGAGAAGACGCGGCGGAAGCGTATCCTTCTCAACGCCCGCTACGATATTGAACTTCTTCTCCAGGTTCCAGATGCGCTCGCCCTTCAACAGGATATCTTCATCCGATTCTTCCCATCCGCAGGCCTCGCGGAGCATCGCGGCAATCTCCGGAAGTCCCTGACCGAATGTCGTGAACAGACAGATACCTGAAGAGTCGCACAGAGCCGTCAGGTCCTGGAAGACCTTGAGCATGGAAGCCTTGTTCTCTGTCACGAGCGGATCCATGGCCATAGGAATACCAAGTACCTCAGGAGAAATCATGTAGCCTCTGACGTGGCAGCCGCCTCTGTTGGAGGTAGCATAGTTAAGACCGATACCCTGGATCGCACGGCCGTCGTAAGCCGGCATCTCCTGTTTCTTGACGGACATTGACAGTTCCGGATGACCGTACTTCTCTGCCATACGATAAGAACCGAGTCCTAAAATCTTGCCGAAGCCTTCGCCCTTGCAGGTCATCTCGGTCGCATCGACCATCGCCTGAGCATCGCCGAAACGGAGCGGGAATCCTATCTCCTCCTCTTTAATGCAGCCCATTTCGAAAAGCTCCATGGCACATGCCACTGTAGCACCCATCGTGATCGGATCGAGACCATACTGGTTGCACAGGAAGTTGGCCTTACATACCGCGCCGATATCACTTACGCCGCAGTCCGCGCCGAAGGACCAGCCGGCTTCGTATTCGGGACCTTCACCTCTGGACTTGAAAGCACCGGAAGCGATATCAACCAGTCTGCCGCATCCGATCGAGCAACCGAAACACCCTTTGTTGCGGATAAGATGTCTTGCCGCCAGTGTCTCGCCGGAAATATCATCAGCCTGCGGGTAGACAGCGCCGTCACGTCCGTTGTTGACCGGAAGTCCGCCGACACTGTTGACAATATTGACCAGGATCATGGTGCCCAGCTGTCCGAGACCGGTGCCTGTGACCGGATGAGCCGCGAGCTGAGCTCTGGCATCCGCACAGACCTTGAAGAATGCTTCAGGATGAGCCACCTTGATCGATTTCGTTCCCTTAACAGCAATTGCCTTGAGATTTTTGGATCCCATGACCGCACCTGTGCCGCCTCTTCCGGCTGCACGGTGCTTGTCGTTCACGATACCTGCGAAAAGAACGCCTTCCTCGGCAGCCTTTG
>JAFRCB010000059.1 GCA_017404585.1 Lachnospiraceae bacterium | reverse complement strand
TGATTGAAGACCTTGACGACCTTCTGGCCAGCCATCATTTCCTCAATGTAGCCGTTGACCGTACCGATGTCCCTCTGCTGCTTTACAAAGTATCGGCCTGACTGGCCGGCAACTTTTCCGGTCACGAACAGTGTTACGGCGACCATGGCGCAGGTCACGGCCGTCAGCGGAACTGACAGGATCAGCATGGAAACAAATACGCTGATGACCGTGATCAGACTGTTCAGGAACTGAGGCATTGACTGGCTGATCATCTGGCGCAGTGTGTCAATGTCGTTTGTGTACATGGACATTATGTCGCCGTGGCTGTGCGTATCGAAATATCTGATCGGGAGGCTCTCCATATGCTCGAACATCTCCTTGCGGAGATCGCGCAGTGTCCCCTGAGTGACAACGACCATGATCCTCTGGTGTGCATAGGACGCAATAACACCGATCGCATAAAAGCACGCGACGCGCAATATAGCGGAAAGCAGCGGTGAGTAATCCGGATTATCCGAACCGATGAGGGGGGTGATATAGCTGTCGATGAGTGTTCTCGTGAACATAGTTCCCTGAACATTGGCCAGAGCCGCCGTCAGTATGCAGACCACCACAGCAGCAAGATGGAACTTGTATCTCCTGGCAACATATATCATAAGACGCTTGAAGATCTCTCCAGCATTATCGACTTTGACTTTGACGCCGCGCATCTGGCGCCCGCCGGCACCGGATCTTCTTGCCTTTTCCAGCTCTTCAGGAGTAAGTGTCTCGTTAGCTTTTTTCTTACCAGCCATCACTTTTCGCCTCCTTTCATGTCAAAATCACCGCCGCCGGCCATCTGAGTCTCATAAACGTCTCTGTAGATCGAGTTATTCTTGAGAAGATTTGCCGGAGTATCAAACCCGCTGACTTTACCCTCGTCCATTACGATGACCCTGTCAGCCCCCTCGACTGAGGATATTCTCTGGGCAATTATGATCTTGGTCGTGCCGGGTATGAATTCCATCATGGCTTTTCGGATCCGGGCATCCGTTGCCGTATCGACCGCGGATGTGGAATCGTCAAGTATCAGGACCTTCGGTTTCTTGATCAGGGCGCGGGCGATACAGAGACGCTGTCTCTGTCCGCCGGACACATTTGTTCCGCCCTGCTCTATGTAAGTGTTGTATCCGAAAGGCATCCTCTCGATGAATTCATCAGCGCATGCCATGCGGCAGGCTTCAATACACTCTTCTTCTGTCGCGTCCGGGCGGCCCCAGCGGAGGTTCTCAATAATCGTCCCAGAGAAGAGAACGTTCTTCTGCAGGACAACGGAGACTTCATCTCTCAGCATAGTCAGATCATATTTGCGCACATCAATACCGCCGACTTCCAGAGAACCCTCACTCACGTCATAAAGCCGTGAGATCAGATTGACCAGTGACGATTTAGCGGAACCCGTACCACCGATCACGCCGATCGTCTCGCCCGACCTGATATGCAGATCTATGTCCTTAAGGACAAACTCGCTGCTGTCCTTCCTGTACGAGAAGTTGACATGGTTGAAGTCGATGGATCCGTTCGGGACTTCCATGACCGGATCCTCCGGATTTACTATATCACTTCTCTCTTCTATGACTTCCGCAATACGCTCCGCAGATGCCGATGACATCGTGATCATGATAAAGACCATTCCCAGCATCATGAGAGACATGAGAATGTTCATACAGTAAGCGAGAAGAGACATAAGCTCGCCGGTCGTGAGACTGTTCTGGATGATCATATGGGCACCCACCCATGAGATGAGCAGAATGACAGTGTACACTGTGCCGGTCATGATCGGCATATTGACGATGACATTATATTCCGCTGTCTTGAAAAGATTATAGATATTGTCGGCGGCTTTGCCGAACTTGTCTATTTCGTAGCTCTCGCGGACATAGGCTTTGACGACGCGGATACCTGTTACGTTCTCCTGAACGCTCTCGTTCATTGCGTCGTATTTCTTGAACACCTGACGGAAATACTTTGTCGCCCTCTGCATGATAAAGAACAGTACAATAGCGAGCAGAATGACTGCCACGAGATATATTGACGCAATCCGGGAATTGATGATAAATGCCATGATCATGGCAATGATCATCGAAAAGGGCGCTCTGATCGCCATACGCAGAATCATCTGATACGCATTCTGAATATTTGTCACGTCCGTCGTAAGTCTTGTGACCAGACCGGACGTACTGAACTTGTCGATGTTCGAGAACGAGTATGTCTGGATATTCCTGAACATAGACTTTCTCAGATTTCTGGCAAGACCGGTCGATGCCATCGCACCGAAATATCCGCCCATCACGCCGGTGATGAGGCCGGCAACGGCAAGGCCCAGCATACATGTGCCGATGATCAGTATGTGGCGCATGTCGCCCTTTAGAACGCCATTATCGACGATCGATGCCATAAGGAGCGGAATCAGCGTCTCGACAATGACCTCCAGGATCATAAAGCAGGGGGTCAGGAATGAGGCAGTCCTGAACTCTTTCACTTCACTGAGGATCACGCCGAAGATGTGTCCGTAATTCTTTTTAGCTTCCATAAATAATGCTCTCCTTGGTAGATGAACGCAAGTCACAGGAGCAACTCCCGCTGAAGTATATGCTATCACAATAGCTTGTAAAATGCACCTGTCAATAATTAATATTTAACAAACGTTAACTAATTTCCCGCATCCCGTCAGATGAATATTTCCGTCGCAAGCCTTCTTCAGATCCCCTCCGGCAAGACATTCCGTCGATGTGCCGCACATAAAAGAACGACTCCCGCACATCCGGCATTTGCATCCGGATATCGAGAAATCGTCCCTGATAATCATCGTTTTTTCAATTCAGTCTCAAATCACAGCAGAACAATTCCGTTTTCGGCGCATTTCTCCCTCATCTCTACAGGCCAGATCGAAGCCTGTACTTCGCCGACATGCACTCTGCCGAGAAGC
>JAFRCB010000058.1 GCA_017404585.1 Lachnospiraceae bacterium | reverse complement strand
GAGACAACATTTAGTTCTTCATACGGAGCTGAGAACATTGAAGCTGAGGGTGTTAAAGCTGAAACGGTGGAAGACCTGTCGATGAGCTGCTGCCATAAGAAAGTCCGCAGCGATAAGGAAATCAAGGATCTTATGAATCGGCTGAGCCGGATCGAAGGCCAGATCCGGGGAATCAAGCGAATGCTTGAGGAGGACGCATACTGTATTGACATCATCAACCAGGTGTCGGCAGCCAACTGCGCGCTCAACAGCTTCACCAAGGTCATTCTTGCCAACCACATAAAATCCTGCGTCGCGGAAGATGTGAAGGAAGGCAGTGAAGAGAAGCTCGACGAGCTGGTCAAGACCCTGCAGAAGCTTATGAAATGATTGAAAGGACAGTAAAAATACTATGGATCAATATACAGTGACCGGTATGTCGTGCGCCGCCTGCCAGGCGCGCGTTGAAAAAGCCGTCTCAAAAGTCCCGGGAGTTACAGCCTGCTCCGTCAGCCTGTTGACCAACTCGATGGGGGTCGAAGGAGAAGCCTCGCCGGGAGATATAATTAAAGCTGTTGAAGATGCCGGCTATGGGGCAAAGCCGAAGGGCGAGGAGAAATCCACGGGTGATTATTCTGCTAAGCTGGCAGCGGAGGAGGATGCGCTGAAGGACCGTGAGACGCCGGTTCTCAAGAAGCGACTCATCACATCTCTGGGCTTTCTGCTCATTCTGATGTATTTTTCAATGGGGCACATGATGTGGGGCTGGCCGCTTCCGGCTTTTTTCCACGGGAGCCATGTTGCTATGGGCCTTATACAACTGGTCCTGGCGGCGATTGTCATGGTCATAAATCAGAAATTCTTCGTCAGCGGATTCAAATCACTCGCCCACGGCGCGCCGAACATGGACACATTGATTGCGCTCGGTTCGTCAGCGGCTTTCATTTACTCGACGATCATGCTCTTTGCGATGACCCGGGCTCAGGTGGACGGAAATATGGCTCTTGTCGAGCAGTACATGATGGAGTTCTATTTTGAGTCGGCTGCGATGATTCTCACGCTGATCACGATCGGAAAGATGCTCGAAGCCCACTCTAAGGGCAAGACGACCAACGCGCTGAAGTCGCTTATGAAGCTTGCGCCGAAGACTGCAAATGTAATCCGAGGCGGCGCAGAAGTCACCGTCGATATCGATCAGGTTCGACGCGGTGACGTATTTGTGGTCCGTCCCGGCGAGAATATTCCGGTCGACGGAATTGTTCTCGAGGGAACAAGTGCAGTCAACGAGGCTGCCCTGACAGGTGAAAGTCTTCCGGTCGACAAGCAGCCCGGAAGTGAGGTTTCCAGCGCAACTCTGAATCAGTCCGGTTTCATCAAGTGCGAAGCAACCCGGGTCGGTGAAGACACATCGCTTGCCCAGATCATTTCCATGGTCAGCGACGCCGCGGCCACGAAAGCGCCGGTGGCAAAACTTGCTGATACGATCTCGGGAATATTTGTACCCGTTGTTATTGCAATCGCCGTCGTGACTACGCTGATTTGGCTGGCAGTGGGCCAGACGGTCGGATTTGCACTTGCAAGAGGAATCTGCGTGCTTGTAGTAAGCTGCCCTTGTGCGCTTGGCCTCGCAACACCGGTCGCGATCATGGTCGGCAACGGAGTCGGAGCAAAGAACGGCATCCTCTTTAAGAATGCGGAAGCCCTGCAGGAAGCAGGAAATGTTCAGATCGTTGCCCTCGATAAGACAGGAACGATCACGAGCGGCGAGCCGCGCGTGGTGGATATTATTCCTGCCCGGGGCGTGAGTGAGAGCGATCTGCTTACGAGAGCTGTTGCTCTTGAGAAAAAGAGCGAGCATCCGCTTGCAAGGGCGATCCTGGCTTATGCCGATGAGAACGGCATGACAGCCCCGGAGGTCTCGGAATTTGCCGCGCTGCCCGGTAATGGGCTTACGGCTGTGCTGTCCGGGGATTGGCTTAAGTCTGTCTCTCATGGCAACGGGCATGGCGGGATAAAGCCGGGTTTGAAAGCCGACGGCGGGCAGAATGAGCGTCTCTACGGAGGCAACCTCCGCTTTATCACAAAGAAAACGCATGTGCCGTCCGACATGAGGCAGGAGGCAGAAAGGCTGTCGGCTCTTGGAAAGACACCTCTGTTTTTCGCGTCGGATAAAAAGCTTCTCGGCATTATCGCTGTTGCGGACACGATCAAGGAGGACAGTGCGCAGGCAGTGAGAGAGCTGCAGAACATGGGAATTCATGTGGTCATGCTGACAGGAGACAATCAGCGGACAGCGGAGGCCATCGGAAAAGAGGCGGGAGTCGACGAGGTGATTGCCGGTGTCCTGCCTGACGGAAAGGAAGCCGTCATTCGGGAACTCCAGGAGAAAGGACGCGGAAAACGGCAAAGGACATTGGCGGATGTCATTTTAAGAAGAGAAGCGCCTGACCACTACAAAGTGGCTATGGTCGGCGACGGAATCAACGATGCTCCGGCTCTAACGCGAGCGGACACCGGTATCGCGATCGGGGCAGGAACGGACGTTGCAATCGATGCAGCCGACGTTGTCCTCATGAAGAGCCGGCTCACGGATGTCACGGCAGCCATAAGGCTCAGCCGTAACACATATAAGAATATCCTTGAGAATCTGTTCTGGGCGCTCTTTTACAATTCGCTGCTGATTCCTGTGGCAGCGGGTGCGTATGCGCATGCATTCGGGATCACGATGGATCCGATGTTCGGCGCTGCGGCCATGAGTCTTTCGAGCTTCTGCGTTGTATCGAACGCGCTGCGGCTCAACCTCATGAAGATTCACGATACAGTTCATGATAAGAAGCTGAAGTTCCGTGTGGAGACGGACGAGAACGGAAAGCTTCTTGCAGATAAATACAACACCGCGGAAGATAGCGGAGAAGGAGAAAACAATATGGCTAAAACACTTAAGATTGAAGGTATGATGTGCCCGCACTGCGAGGCAACAGTAAAGAAGGCTCTCGAGAAGATCGACGGAGTAGCATCTGCAGAGGTCAGCCATGAGGCCGGGACGGCTGTCGTAGAGCTCACTGCAGACGTTGATGATGCTGTGCTTACGCAGGCAGTTGAGGATAAGGACTACAAGGTACTTGGGATCGAATAAAATAGGCACGATGCTGTTCGTGTAAATATGTATTAGGGGCTGTCGCAGTTTTGCGGCAGCTTTTCTTATATGGTGAAAGAATGGCTGTGACAACCTGATTCCCTGGACTCTGTCATAGTTTAAATCCTTGAGAACCAAAAGCAACAGCAGTGCCTTGGAAGCAAGTATTTTGCTGCCTCCGCCTCAAACTCGATGAATAAGTTTATGGCAATACTG
>JAFRCB010000057.1 GCA_017404585.1 Lachnospiraceae bacterium | reverse complement strand
TCAGCGCAACGGAACCGGGTGCTTCGCCCGAGACGGTCATTTTGAGGAACTCGGTATCAGAAGTAGTTCTGACGATTCCTTATATCGGATTTGTTGTCGTCGCAATGCAGTCACTGGAGGGAAGGATCATCATTGCCCTTGTGATCCTGTTCATTATCATTCTTTTTATTTTGTCGGAACTCTGGAAAAAGCGGGACGATGACGAAGATGAGGATGATGACGACTCGGGTGACCTGGGAAACGTGCAGACCGCATCGGCTGAGAAGGCGGGCGATGCGGGAAGATCGGGCTCCGGGACAGCAGGCAGTGCAGGCTACTCGGAAAATGTCAAAGACAACAGAGGATACGGCACAGTGAGCCAGGATACCGCGTCGATTGCGGCAGCTATGGTCGGGCTCGAGAGTGTGGCCGGCTCCAGAGAGAAAGCTGAAGCTTACGGTGCAGGTGAAACTTCTTCGCAGGATATAAGTGCGGATAAGGAGCTCTCAAATAACACAGATGAGGACAAGCTGCCGGTCGTCCAAATGCCGGTCGAAACTATACCCGAAGAACCTGAGTGGAATGTGCCGGTTGAAGACAGGCAGAAAGCTGCTTTGGCGTCACAGGCGAAGAATACGAACGCAATGCCTGTCGATGATGTGAATGCGCAGATACCGATTGGGGAGACTGAGGTTCCGGAAATCTCAGGCGATACAAAGGTATTTCCGGGATCCTTTGCGTCACAGATAAAGAACGTGACGACGGAACCGGAGACTGCATCCGGGAATGACATCAGACCGGACGTCGCCCGGGAGGAGACAGCAGTCGCTTTCAAGAGTTCCGAGAGTAGCAGCGGGCATCGGACCGAAGATGTGATCGAAGAAGCTTTGCTTGCCGAGTCAGAAAAAGCCGCGGCCTCATGGGGCGGTCGACCTGCAGGAGTTGAGCCGGAGCAGGAGCCGAAGCCTATCTGGTCCTGGGCAGATGAGCCGTTCGAGAGTGAATTGGACGGGGACAGCTGGAACAGCTTCCCGGCGGGAAGCCCTGTCAGCGCAAACGAATACCCGGAGAGATTTGCCCCGGTCGAGCGCATGACGCGGCAGGAAATTATCGAGCAGGCAAAGTCAGGCGGCAATGAGCCGAAAATCCAGCGGGATGAAGTGACAGGTATAGATATCATCGATTATTCGGATCTCTTATAATTACAATAATAATAGAAGAGACACCGCGGAAACGGAATGAATCATTGATTTTCCGGGCTCGATTGTACTAAAAATAATACTTGAGAAATTCTTAAAAAACCCCTTGCAAAAGCAAGGGGTTTCATTTATAATATAGACCGCTGTGGCATGATAGCTATGAAGCGTGAAGTTGCTGCACATAAGATGCAGGTTCTCCGTGGAGCGAATGTCATGTAATGATACTGGCGACAAGTCACTGTGCAATATGTCCGCCTGTTCGGGCGGAAAGGGTCGTGTGCTTATCTCGGAAGCAGATTCGAGAAACACACGGAAACGTGTACAGTCACCGCTTGTCGTACGTAAGAAGTACGAAAAGGAGGCGACTTTTTTTATGGCAAGTCAGGTTATGAGAATCACTCTCAAGGCGTATGATCACACACTCGTGGATGCATCAGCTGCAAAAATCATTGATACTGTTAAGAAGAGCGGAGCAACAGTCAGCGGACCGGTCCCGCTTCCGACAAAGAAGGAAGTAGTTACGATCCTTCGCGCGGTACACAAGTACAAGGATTCCCGTGAGCAGTTCGAGCAGAGAACGCACAAGAGACTGATTGATATCCAGGCGCCGACACAGAAGGTCGTGGACGCTCTGTCCAGACTGGAAATGCCGGCAGGTGTCTACATCGACATCAAGATGAAAACCAGGTAACATCCAATTAGTATGATTGCAACTGCAAGAGCAATCCGCTGTAAGGAGGAAAAACATGAAGAAATCAATTCTTGCAAAGAAGGTCGGTATGACTCAGATCTTCAATGAGGACGGAGTCCTCACTCCGGTAACAGTCCTTGAAGCAGGCCCGTGCGTAGTCACACAGGTCAAGACAGCTGATAAGGATGGTTACGATGCTGTTCAGGTCGGCTTCGAAGACATCCGTGAGAAGCTGGTCACAAAGGGCGAAATGGGAGTCTTCAACAAGGCAGGCGTTTCCGCAAAGAGATTCGTCAGAGAGCTTAAGCTTGAGAATGCTTCCGAGTATGCTCCGGGACAGGAAATTAAGGCTGACATATTTGCTGCAGGCGACCACATTGACGCCACAGCAATTTCAAAGGGCAAAGGCTATCAGGGTGCCATCAAGCGCCATGGCCAGCACAGAGGCCCCATGAAGCACGGCTCCAAGTTCCATCGTCATGCAGGTTCCAATGGTACATCATCAGATCCGTCCAGAGTCTACAAGGGCAAGAAAATGCCGGGTCAGATGGGCAACAAGCGTGTCACCATCCAGAATCTTGAGATCGTTCGCGTTGATGCGGAGAACAATCTGATCCTGGTCAGGGGCGCAGTACCGGGCCCGAAGAAGAGCCTTGTGACACTTAAAGAAACTGTAAAGAAGTAATACGGAATAGGAGGACGATTCGAGATGGCTAACGTATCAGTTTATAATATGGGTGGCCAGGAAGTCGGAACGATGGAAGTGAGCGATGTTGTATTCGCCGCTGACATTAAAGAGAACCTGGTACATCTGGCTGTCGTGCAGCACCTGAACGCAAAGCGCCAGGGCACACAGAAAGCCAAAACTCGCGCAGAAGTTTCCGGTGGCGGAAGAAAACCGTGGAGACAGAAGGGAACAGGACATGCAAGACAGGGTTCAACGAGAGCTCCGCAGTGGACACACGGCGGCGTAGTATTTGCACCGGTTCCGAGAAGCTACAAGATCAAGATGAACAAGCAGGAGAAGAAGGCAGCCCTGAGATCCGTTCTCACAGCTAAG
>JAFRCB010000056.1 GCA_017404585.1 Lachnospiraceae bacterium | reverse complement strand
GTGCACATGCACCAATTTTCAGAAACTATTAATAAAGAAAGGGAGGAAGAGTAGATGGTAGGTATTCTTCTCGCTACTCACGGAGATTTTGCTGACGGTATTGCAATGACCGGCAACATGCTCTTCGGTGAGCAGCCAAACGTAGCAGCTGTTACCTTACAGCCAAGCGAGGGCCCGGACGATCTCAGAGCTAAGATGCTGGATGCTATATCCACGTTCGAAGATCCTGATAACGTTCTGATCCTTGTCGACCTGTGGGGCGGCACGCCGTTCAACCAGTCCAACTTCATCATTGACGGACATGAGGACAAATGGGCAATCGTAGCAGGCCTTAACGCTCCGATGCTTATTACCGCATATGCCAACCGTGATGACTGCGAGACTGCTCATGAACTTGCACAGAGCATTCTTGAAGAGGCTCGTGACGGCATCAAGGTCTATCCGAAGGACCTCGAGCCTGAAGACACAGGAAAGGCCGCAGTCGCAGCCACAAACGCTCCGACTGGCGCTATTCCTCCGGGAACAGTTCTCGGCGACGGACACATCAAGATCAAACATGCGCGTGTCGACACCAGACTTCTCCATGGCCAGGTAGCAACAAACTGGTCCAAGGCAATCGCTCCGGACCGCATCATCGTTGTATCTGACAACGTCTCTCATGATGATCTCCGCAAGCAGCTCATTATCGAAGCTGCGCCTCCGGGAATCAAGGCTCACGTTGTTCCGATCCAGAAGATGATCGATGTTTCCAAAGACGTTCGTTTCGGCGACACCAAGGCGTTCCTTCTGTTCGAGACACCGCAGGATGCTCTCAAGGCAATTGAAGGCGGCGTCGACATCAAGTCACTGAATATCGGCTCCATGGCGCACAGCCAGGGCAAGATCGCGGTCAACAAGGTTCTTTCCCTTGACGCCAAGGATATCGCGTGCTTCGAGGAACTCAAGAAACACGGTGTAACTTTTGACGTCCGCAAGGTCCCGGCAGATGCTCCGGAAGACATGGACAAACTGATCCAGATCGCCAAAGATGGTCTGGGCATAAAGTAACAATTGAATCTTTATACAAACAGGAGGAATTGAAATGTCTGGCATTTCTATGATCTTAGTTATTCTTGTGGCATTCCTGGCCGGTGTCGAAGGTATTCTCGATGAATTCGAATTCCATCAGCCGCTGGTTGCCTGCACACTGATCGGCATTGTGACCGGACAGCTTGGTCCGTGCCTTGTCCTTGGCGGTTCTCTTCAGATGATGGCTCTCGGCTGGGCTAACATCGGTGCCGCTGTTTCCCCGGATGCTGCTCTCGCATCCGTCGCTTCCGCTATCATCCTTGTCGTCGGCGGCCAGGGCGACGCAGGCGTAGGTACAGCTATCGCTGTTGCTATCCCGCTTGCTGTTGCAGGTCTTTTCCTTACAATGGTCGTTCGTACAATCTCCGTCGCTGTTGTTCATCAGATGGATGCAGCTGCTGAGAAAGGCAACTTCGGCGCTATTGAAATTTGGCAGTACATCGCTATCTGCCTGCAGGGTCTCCGCATCGCCATTCCGGCAGCCTGCCTCTGCGTCATCCCGGCTGAAATCGTTCAGGGCGCTCTGCAGTCCATGCCTGAATGGCTGACAAATGGTATGGCCATCGGCGGCGGCATGGTCGTTGCCGTAGGTTATGCGCTCGTTATCAACATGATGGCAACTCCGGAAGTATGGCCGTTCTTCGCACTCGGTTTCGTATTTGCAGCTATTGGCGATCTGACACTGATTGCACTCGGTGTTATCGGTGTTGCTATGGCTCTCATCTATCTGCGTCTCACAGAGAACGCAGGTGCTACTGCCGGCTCTGCCGCAGGCACAGGTGATCCGCTTGGCGACATCCTTGACGATTACGAATAATAAGGAGGACCAAAAAATGGCAGAAACACTCGAAAAAAAGGTTAGTTTAACTGTAGCCGACCGCAGGAGCGTATGGCTTCGCTCCACTTTCCTCCAGGGTTCCTGGAACTATGAACGTATGCAGAACGGTGGCTGGTGCTACGCTATGATCCCGGCTATCAAGAGGCTCTATCCTGAGAAAGATCAGCAGTGCGCAGCTCTCAAGAGACATCTTGAGTTCTTCAACACACAGCCGTTCGTTGCATCACCGATCCTCGGTGTTACCCTCGCTCTTGAGGAAGACCGCGCTAACGGCGCTCCGGTCGAAGATCAGGCTATCCAGGGCGTTAAAGTCGGTATGATGGGACCGCTCGCCGGTGTCGGCGATCCGGTATTCTGGTTCACCCTTCGTCCGATCCTTGCAGCTCTCGGCGCTTCTCTTGCTATCTCCGGAAACCTCCTCGGCCCGATCCTCTTCTTCGTGCTCTGGAACGTTGCCCGTATGGCATTCATGTGGTATACACAGGAATTCGGCTATAAAGTCGGTATGGCCATCACCAAGGACCTCTCCGGCGGTCTTCTCGGCAAGGTCACAAAGGCTGCTTCCATCCTCGGTATGTTCATCCTCGGCGCCCTTGTTATGAGATGGGTCTCCATCAATTTCGTTCTCAAGGTCTCCGAAGTTCAGCGTGCAGAAGGTGCTTTCATTAATTGGGATACCCTTCCGGCAGGCGCAGAAGGAATCCATCAGGCACTGTCTCAGTTCGCCGGCGGCCTCAGCCTTGAGCCGACCGTTGTCACAACTCTGCAGGACAACCTGAATTCTCTGATTCCGGGTCTCGTTCCGCTTCTTCTCACTCTGCTCTGCATGAGACTGCTGAAGAAGAACGTCTCCCCGATCGTTATCATTCTTGCACTGTTCGTTGTCGGTATCGTTGGCCACATCATCGGCCTTCTGTAATCAACAATACGGGGGACCCGGCAGTATGCCGGGTCCCTTTTTTCATATGAGGAATAATACATGGCAAACAAGTTCAAGAAAAAGAAACAGGCCGATGCAGGCGAGTTGAAATCCCTGAACACGCAGGTCGACTTCACTGCCAAGGCGACAGCGTTCCACGGGATCAATACCTATGGAATCGTGATGGTCGGTGAACGGGGTATTGAGTATTATAACGAGCGTACCCTCCAGGACTACATTCAGATTCCCTGGGAAGAGGTCGAATTGATCATCGCGTCAATTTACTTCGGCGGCCGTTATATACCGAGGCTTGCCATTCGGACTAAAAAGAACGGGGATTTTCCGTTCGCGATACGTCAGCCGAGGGCATTCCTTCGGGCATGCAGGAATCATTTCCCGGCGGAGAAGATCGTTCGTTCTCTCACATTCCGCCAGGTGCTCGTGAGAAACGCGAAGTGGCTCGCCGGTAAAATTACCGGTAAAAAGTGAAAGCGGGACGGTTCTTTTCACGTGAAATTACAAGTCCGAAAGGCTGTATCGCAGTTCCGGAATACGCCGCAAACATCATCTTCATCGAAAAACGCAGGTCCTTTCTGTGAGCTTAAAAAG
>JAFRCB010000055.1 GCA_017404585.1 Lachnospiraceae bacterium | reverse complement strand
CCCCGCAGATAGGAATATCCGTCGTCTGGGCTATTGTCGCCACGGAAGCCAGTCCCAGCGGTCTTATGTACTCGCCCGATATCCCGCCGTAGGTCGAAAGGGACGGTTCAGCCTTCTCAAGATCGACTCCAAGTATCCCTCTGACTGTGTTTATGGCCGTGACGCCGGATCCTCCGGCGGCCTTGACTGCCTTTGCGACCTTGGAAATATTAGTGGTGTTCTGTGACAGCTTGACCATGACAGGTATGCTGACCGCCGACACGACTTCCTTCGTCATGTCAAACAGCGTGTCCGCGTGTGAGGCTACAACCTCCAGAGACTCCGCGGCAGGGTTTGAAACGCTGAGTTCTATGGCGTCGGCGCCGAATCTCTCCATCTTGCTGGCGAGATAAGCCAGCTCCGACGGTGTATGACCGGATACGCTCGCAATGACCACGCCGCCCGCCGACTTAGCTATATCCATCTCCCTCTCCCAGCCTTCGATCTGTATGTCGCTGTACATCCTTATGTTCTGGGCGCCCAGCCTGTCGCAGGATATGCGTGGTCTGACATCAAGCATGGTGTCGCTGACTATGCTCTCCGTTACCACCGCGCCGGCACCCGCTTCAAGCGACTCCTTGAGGCCTTTGCCGTCACGGTTCCACGGACCCGCCGCGACCATAACCGGATTTGGAAGTTTCATTCCAAGGAATGTTGTTTTTAGCATCAGAACATCTCTCCTATTCTCTCTCTGTGGCCGCAGGACTTGCGGACTCTCATCTTAGTCTGAAGCTGTATCTTTCTCGCGCGTCTGCGCTTCCCGGCCTTCGGCTCTTTCTTCGCTTCCTTTTCTTCTATCTGGTCAAAAAGCATTCTCGCTCCGTATATTCCCATTTTTCTGTACGGCAGCTCTACCGTCGTGACCTTAGGCTCCATAAGCGACGACATTCTGTCATTTCCGAATCCCGCCACGGCAATGTCTTCAGGCACCCTAAGCTTCATTTCCTTCAGAGCGTCCATGGCTCCGAAGGCGATTTCGTCGCTTGACGCAAAGTCAGCATCCGACTTTTTAGGCAGCCTTCCGATCATCTTCTTCATGCCGATGTATCCTCCTTCGATGTTGTTGTTCACCTGGTAGATGAGCGTCTCATCAACCTTGATGCCGCTCGCCTTGCGAACGTTCTTGTAGCCCTGCAGCATTGCCTTTGCTTCAGGCTCCGGATCTTTGCCGCACAGCATCGCGATTCGTCTGTGACCGCACTCGATAAGATGAGCCGTCATCTCCGCCGCGCCGGCCCTGCAGTCTACAAACACCGAATCCCAGTTGTCACGCGCTCTCGTCTCGCCGATCAGGACCGCCGGTACATTCTCCTCCTCGATCCAGCTGGCGTACTCCTCGTTCAGCGTGGAGTAAAGCAAAATCAGGCCGTCCACTTTTCTGGTCATTAGCTGATCGATGTACTCCTTCTCTCTGCGCGGATCCTTCTCGATGTTGCAGATGAGAGTGATGTAACCCTTCTGGCGGGCTACCTCCTCGACTGCGTTAGCCACTTCCATGTTGGCCGAGTTGATGTTCTGCGGGAGAATCAGACCTATGGTTCTCGTCTTTTTGAAGTTGAGTCCCTGGGCGAACCAGTTCGGAGTGTACTCTTCCTCGTCGATTATCTTCTGTATCTTTTCTCTCGTCTTCGGCGCTACACTCTCCGGGTGGTTCAGCACCCTGGATACTGTTGCCACAGATACTCCTGCGGCTTTCGCTATCTGTTTGATATTCATAGCAATTTGCCTCTCAGACTGAATGTATTTGATTCTGTGATTTCGACATCGACTGTCTGTCCTGTTATCTCCTCAGGCCCCTCGAAATCCACAAGTTTGAATTCTTCTGTTCTTCCGTTCAGCATTCCGCTGGCCTTCTTGTCAGGTCCGTCGACAAGAACCCTGCAGACTCTGCCCACATATGCCGCATTCTTCTCCGCGCTGATTCTGTTCATTGTCTCGACCAGACGGTTGAATCTCTCATGCTTTACGTGCTCCGGAATTTGGTCCTCATATTCTGCCGCAGGCGTTCCCGGACGCGGAGAATAGAGGAATGTAAAGGCCGAGTCGTAGCGGACTTCCTCCGCCAGCTCAAGTGTCTGCGCAAAGTCCTCCTCCGTCTCTCCCGGAAATCCCACTCTTATGTCCGTGCTTAGGGCCATGTCCGGCACCGCCTCACGCAGCTTCCTGACCAGTTCCAGATATTTTTCTCTCGTGTATCTGCGGTTCATTCGCTTCAGCACTTCGCTGCTTCCCGCCTGCACCGGCAGGTGTATGTAATTGCACAGTTTTTCGCATTTTGCAAAAGCTTCAATAAGCCTGTCCGAAAGATCCTTCGGATGTGATGTCATGAATCTTATCCGCTCAAGACCATCGATGTCATTCAGCGCGTAGATGAGATCTGTGAAGTCCCACTGCCTGTCTTCTCTGTCGACACCTCGGTACGAGTTCACGTTCTGCCCGAGCAGCGTCACCTCTTTCACTCCGTCGGCAACCAGATTCCTGACTTCGCTGATAATGTCCTCCGGGCATCTGCTCTTCTCCCTGCCCCTTGTGTAAGGAACGATGCAGTACGAGCAGAAATTGTTGCATCCGAACATGATGTTCACGAAGCTCTTATGTCTGTAGAGTCTCTTGGCAGGAAGCCCTTCTACTATCTCATCCGCGTCGTCGTAAACCCGGTCCACGCGCGTGTCTTTTGAGCTGCGGATCTCGTGCTTGGCCCTGGCGTAGCTGTCTGCCTGCGTCGCGGCTGCCTTTGCATTATCTGCCTTTGCGCGGTTTTCGTATAGCTCTTCGAGCATGTCCGGAAACTCGTGGATGTTGTGCGTGCCGAAGATGACATCGACCCACGGATAGCTCCTGCGGATCCTCGTCGTGATGTGCTCCTGCTGCATCATGCATCCGCAGACGCACACCACAAAATCAGGCTTGCGTGCCTTGATCTTTTTCAGCTGCCCCAGAGTCCCGAAGAACCGCTGGTCCGCGTTGTCCCTGATGCTGCATGTGTTGATTATCATTATGTCCGGATCTGCCATTCCGTCCGCCCCGGCGTCTGCAATTCTGTCCGCCCCGGCGTGTGCCTGCGGCGCAGCCTCGGGCATCTCCATGTAACCGCGCTGGGACAGCATGCCGGAGATGACCTCCGAATCATGCTCATTCATCTGGCATCCAAACGTTATTATTCTGTAGGTTTTTCTGTTTATAGTGTTCATCGTAAGATAGATTTTACCCCAACCCGCCCCCGAGCGCAATTGCAGGCATCAAATTGCCCGGCAAAGTGCCCGCTTTTTACACAAACGCCCGGAATTTCTACACAACTTGCCATTAATAAGATAAAATATCATTACACATAGAAGAAACGAGTGAAGACGAATAATAATGAGATGAAAAAACGAATAATAAT
>JAFRCB010000054.1 GCA_017404585.1 Lachnospiraceae bacterium | reverse complement strand
CCTCGATCGGCACGATTCTGGCAATAGTGACGTCGATAGGCAGGATGGAATTTACAAAATCCTTAACTTTCTTAGCGTCGTCACTGACAAAGAATTTATATGGATACGGTTCATTCTTTTCCATCGGTCTGTCATTGGCCAGCCCCGACGCTGCCAGCATTTTCTCTAACTCCTTGGCTGTCTCATAAGCCGGGTTGATCAGCGTGACCTGCTCGCCGAGCAGCTTTTTTATCGCGCTCCTAAGCAGCGGGTAATGAGTACATCCGAGTATCAGTGTGTCCACATCATGCTCGAGCACATCATCAAGGTAGCGCATCAGAATCTCGTCCGTGATCCGGTCGTGGAGCCAGCCTTCCTCCACGAGCGGTACGAGCAGCGGACACGCCTGACTGATCACGTTTATCTCCGGGTCAAGATTGTTGATGAACGTCGTGTAAGTCCTTGCCTGGATCGTCGCCCTCGTCGCTATGACGCCGATATTTTTGTTTCTCGTTGCCCTTACCGCCATGTGGGCACCCGGATCGATGACGCCGATGACAGGCATCCCCGCCTCCTCCTTGACCTCGTCGATCGCAAGAGCAGTCGCGGTGTTGCATGCAATGACGATTGCCTTAATATCCTGTGTCTTTAAAAATCGCACGATCTGCCTCGAATAGCGCACGATCGTATTCTTTGACTTGCTGCCGTAGGGAACGCGTGCCGTGTCGCCGAAATACACGATCCGCTCCGTGGGAAGGTTGCGCATGATCTCACGCGCGACCGTAAGGCCTCCGAGTCCGGAGTCAAATACACCGATCGGTGCCTCGTTTATTCTCTCTGTCATACATTAAACCTCGCTGGTCGCTTCAATACTCGCATTGATTGCCCTCTGCTGATGATCGATCTGCTCCGTTATGCACTCGACTGCCTTATCGGCATCTCTGCTGCACACAGCCTCTATGATAGCCTTGTGCTCCGTGACAAGGGATGATCTCATCTCAGCATCCTTCAGGTACTCAATACGGAAACGATACATCTGTTCACGCAGGTTTGCAAGTATCTGAATAAGCCTTCGATTCTTTGTGCCCTGATAAATAGTATCGTGGAAAGCGACATCGGCCTCGGCAAGTTCCGTGAGGTCGCTGTCTTTATCGGCTACGAGGGCTTCAAATGCCTTCTCTGCCCGGCGCATGGCGGCAATATTCTCCTCGGTCATGCGCTCGCAGGCCTTAAGAATAGCCAGAGTCTCCAGACTCTTTCTGACTTCGAGCACATCGTTCAGCTCCTGAACTGTAATCTTGGCTACCTGAGCACCTCTGCGCGGTTTCATTACCACAAGACCTTCATGCTCAAGCATACGGATGGCTTCGCGGATCGGCGTTCTGGAAACACCGAGTTTATTGGCAAGCGATATCTCCATCAGTCTCTCGCCCGGGAGAAGTTCTCCCCTCAGGATTGACTTTCGCAGAGTTAAAAATACTACCTCACGAAGCGGCATGAACTCATTAATTTCATTCGTATTAACCATGATGTCCTCCTTAGTTGCTCGGTCTGGTCAAAAAGATCCTTGATCCCGAATATTTGATCCGCATATTATTCCGGCATTTCCTTGCAGCCGACTCATCGTCGAAAATTCCGAACACGGTCGGCCCGCTGCCGCTCATGATGGAACAGAGCGCTCCCATCTTTTTCATATCCTGCTCCATCTCCCCTATGACCGGCCTGGACGGAGCTGTCACATCCTCAAGCACGTTGGCGCATCGATCACAGACACCCCGCAGGTCTCCGGCCTTCAATGCCTCCACCATCCCGTCAATATCAGGATGATTCTCGATTTTATCGGCATGCAGCGCACCGTAGACTTCTTTCGTCGACACGCTGACAGGCGGTTTTGCGAGCAATATGCTGCAGGATGGCAGATTCGGAAGCGGAGTCAGCACCTCGCCGATACCCTCCGCCAGCGCAGTACCTCCGAGCAGGCAGTAGGGTACGTCAGCTCCCAGCTTCTTGCCTCGCACCATCAGCTCTTCAAGGCTGAGGCCGAGATGAAACAGTTTATTTGTACCGACGAGGACCGCAGCCGCATCGGTACTGCCGCCCGCGAGGCCGGCGGCTACCGGAATGAATTTCTGCAGATTAATCGACAGCCCATCGTTAACTTCGAACTCATCCATGAGAAGTTTGGCTGCCCGGTATGCAAGATTATTCTCATTGGCGGGAATATACGGCAGATTCGTGCGAAATGAGATTCCCGGCCTCCCGGCTCTCGGGAACATGCTGATCCTGTCGAACATGCCGGTCATCTGCATGATCATTCGCAGATCATGGTATCCGTCCTCCCGTTTTCGAAGAACATCGAGCCCCAGATTGATTTTTGCGGTCGCTTTTAATTCCATATAGGTCCCTTCTTATCGCGTACTGTGTCTCACTGCGAGACTTGAACAAAGCTGCGCCGGATCGCTGCTGCGCATGTCCTTAAAGACCGGATCCGGTAATAAGTATTACCCGGAGCCCTGCCCTATGCAGGAAGCGCAAAATTTGTCTGCACCCGAGCATTATGTATTTATTTTAATACAATCTCAATATTTTGTATACAGTAATATTGGGGGATTCGGGAAATCGGGTTGCAAACGGACCTGATTATGAATTATACTCTTTTGGAAAACATACTTTGTCCCGCGGGCATGCGAAGAAATTCGGCTTGCAATTTCTGTCAGCCGATATCGGCTCGGATTCCCCACCGGATCTCGCAGGCGGGACCCTGATATACGGAGGTATATATGATCAGATTAATACTGGTAGCCCTGCTGCTCGGGATCTATTTTATTCTTTCAGTTCCGATCATGGGCATCCTGTGGCTTGTCCGAAAGTTCATAACCAAAGATGCCGAGCTTTTTATGCAGCGCATCGTACAGTTCTCGCTGTGGATCGTCTGGCATGTATCCGGTGTCAAACTGACGACGATCGGTCTCGAGAATATTCCCGATGATCAGCCGGTCCTCTTTGTCGGCAACCATCTGAGCTATTTTGACGTTGTCATTTCCTTCAGCCAGATGAAGAACCGGACGATTTTCATAGGAAAGTCAGCTTTGGAAAAAATCCCGTTCCTCTCATGGAATATGAAGTTTCTCCGCTGCCTCTTTATCGACCGCACAAACATGCGGCAGGGTGTAAAGGCTATCATGGAGGCCGCTGAAATGACAAAAGAAGGCATCTCTGTCTTCATTTACCCGGAGGGAATGCGCAACACGAACGGTGATGAGCTAAAGCTTCATCCTTTCCACGACGGCAGCTTTAAGGTCGCGCAGAGAGGCCCGTGTCCGATCATTCCCGTCGCCATCTCAAATTCTGCCAATATATTCGAAAACCATATTCCGTGGATCAAATCCACCCGGGTAGTGATCGAATACGGCAAACCGGTCTCCTGGGACGACCTGGATAAAGACACAAGAAAACACATCGGTGACCATTTCCAAAAGGTCATCCTCGAGATGCTGGTAAAAAATCAGCCTCTCACTCTTACGGACAAAAATGATGCCGCCTGATCCCCGATCAGGCGGCATTCTTTATTTTATATTTTATGCGGTAAGTTCCGATACGATCCGGTCAAAATGCATGAAGTGAGATGCTTTGACAAGCACGACGTCGCCAGGTCTGACCACGTCTTTGATTTCCGGGAGAGCTTCATCTACTGACGCAAACCAAAGGATCTCGGCATCCGGCTTCACGCTTCGGATACCTTCCGCAATGTTCTTAGAGAGATCTCCTACGAGGACAAAGGTATCAATTGACATCTCACCTGCAGCTTCGCCGACCTCACGGTGAAGGGCAGCTTCATTTTCACCCAGCTCACCCATATCGCCGAGGATCGCGACTGTCCTCTCCTCCACATCAGAGAGTACACTCAGAGAAGCCTTCATAGACATCGGATTCGCGTTATAGCAGTCGTCGATGACAGTCATACCGATGTTTTTGAGAATCTTGAAGCGGCCGCCGAGGGGCTCGAGGCTCTCAATGCCCGCTTTGATTTCCTCATCCGTGAGACCGTAGACAGAGCCGACGATCGCGCCGGCCAGCGCGTTCATGACCTGGTGCCTTCCCGGCACGGGGATCAGGACGTCAAAAGATCTGTCATCCATGTTGATCGTACAGGAAATACCTTCGATGCCTCTCGGCATAATATTATCGGCGTAGACTCTGAAGGAGTCATTACAGCCGTAAAAGATCGGTGCCCTGCCGTGGACCTGATCCACCCGGGCGAGCTTGTCGTCCTCACCGTTCAGCACGACGATGCCGTCCTCAAAGTCAACATACTCAAAGCACTCTGTCTTGGCCTCGAAGACGCCGTCGCGGTCTTTCAGGAATTCAAGATGGCAGGTTCCGATATTAGTAATGACCATAGTATTCGGACGGGCTGTCCGGGCAAGGTCTGTCATCTCTCCGAAATGGCTTATGCCCATCTCAAGGACTGCGATCTCATGCTCATCCGTGATCCTGAAGATCGTGAGCGGGAGCCCGAGATTGTTGTTGAAGTTTCCGGCAGTCTTCAGAACATTGAACTTCTGCGCGAGAACAGAGGCGATCATTTCCTTGGTAGAAGTCTTGCCGACGGAGCCGGTAATTCCCACGACCGGAATGCCGAGCGAGACGCGATAGAATTCCGCAATTCTCTGGATCGCGATCGCGGTCTTTGTGACCTTTATGTAGGGATAGGCCGCGTCTTCGGGCGCCTTCTCAACGACGACGCACATCGCGCCCTTATCAATAGCCGACGGCACAAAATCGTGACCGTCATGGGTCCCGCGCATAGCGATAAAAAGATTTCCCTCCGTGACCGCGCGGCTGTCTGTCGTGACTCCTGTCACTTCATTTTTAAGTATCTCATCACAGTTATGAAGAACACCGCCGCAGGATGCGGCGATGTTTTCTATTGTCATATTTTTCATGTATTCAATCCCTTCGATCAGGCGTTATCACATTTGCATTTTGCCATTGATACTATGATCAAGTGTCATCGTTATTTATATTTTGCCATTGATACTTCAATCAGCTTCTCGCAGAATGTTGGATAATCCATCCCCAGTACCGCTGCCTCCTGAGGCATCAGCGATGTCGGCGTCATGCCGGGCAGAGTATTGGCCTCAAGGCAGTACATTTCTCCGTCCGCGTCCATCATGAAATCCAGTCGGGCATATGATTTCATGAACAGAGCCCGATAGCCTTCCTCGGCATAGTGCTGCATTTTTCTCGTAAGCTCTTCCGATATTCTGGCCGGGCAGTATTCGTCTGTTGCACCTGCAGTATACTTGTTTTTATAATCATAAAAACCGATTTTAGGAACGATTTCGATGACCGGCAGAGCTTTTCCGTCAATCAGGCCGACCGAAAATTCCCTGCCGTCAATATACTGCTCCACAATGACCTCATCCTCTATCTCAAAGGCCTGGTCGAGCGATTTAAAATACTCATCCTCATCGTGTGCAATATAAACGCCGACAGATGATCCGCCGTTGGCCACCTTGACAACGACCGGATACATGAGCCCGATATCCTTAATATCCACGGAATCACAGCCCTTGTGCATGGTCGTACCGTGCGGGACCGGGACATTTCCGGCTTCAAGCATGATCTTGGTCAGCGTCTTATCCATTGCCAGGGCTGAGCTTATATAGCCCGTGCCTGTATACTTGAT